>CALMDN010000234.1 GCA_937864935.1 uncultured Bacteroidales bacterium | reverse complement strand
AAATCGAATGAAAGAGTAGTGTAATCGCGGCCCCGGGATTCTGCAACGGTGAAAGCACCATCAGGATCCGAAATATAAACATCGCCCATTTTCCTGATATAGGAGCGGCTCTTATAATCGTATTCACGGGTAAAGCTCTGAGCTCTGACTCCCTGAAGCGGACTTCCGGAGCTTCTGCCGAGAATGAAAAACTCCCCGGAACCATCGTCTTTTCGCTGACTGATGTAACTGATATTGCTCGACCAGAAGTCCCTGACAACCAATGGTGATTTGTCCCTTGAAAAGGAGGGGTCCCCCGACAACAACAGGACATAATATCCTGCTTCGGTCGCCGGCATAACAAGTTCAATGTTGTGTTGTCTGAAATCGGTTATCTCAGGCAGGGTAACACTCCATTCTTTTACAGGTTTTAATCCGAGGTATTTATCCAGTCCACGCTCACCGTAGACCTCCTGCATCAGATTTTCCTCCTTGTCATAATCAGGGGCAAGCAGACGGAACCAGACGGTTTTGGTATTTCTGAAATCAAGCAGTACCGGAAATGGTTTACCGGGAACCACTTCCTTATCCATCCTGAAGCCCAGCATGGGTTCTTCAATTGACTGAAGGATCACCCTGCAGTTTTCAGCTCCCTCAGTGGCAGGATACAGCCGCATGGCTTTCAGGCACCAATCACGTGCTATAACATAGTTTTCTGCAGGAGTTGCTCCCCTGAAGGATTGCTGAAGGTCCTGTTCAGTGTAAAACAAGCGGGCAATCTGTAAAATAAGGTCAGCTGCTGCCTCACTTCCTTCATATTGCTTTTCAAGGGTGATAAGGGTAGCGAGGGTTAAGCTGTCGGCATTGGCGATGTTGCAGTTATTTCTGACAAATTCCAGCCGTTTGATTGTACCATCGATTAACGGAACCGGGTCAGCCTTGTTCAGATGGAATTTTTCAAGCTGCTGTACTATACGGATGGCCTGAAAATGAAAGGAAAGGGTATCGGTTGTTGAAATTGGCAAGACGGTAAAATCACCTGGCAGGCCAAGCATTTTTGGTTCTTTCATCCCGAAGGCCTGCACCGGTCGGGTCAGGGAGGCTTCTTCGGCCATATAAAAGTCAAGGGCGCGGTGAGCCAGAAAATCGAAAAGAGTTGGTCTGAATTTTTTTGATCCTTCGGCGGTCAGAAGAACCGGGTCATAGATTTTGAGTGAAACAGACTGTAAAAGCGTGGCATTGTTCAACGATGCCTGATGGTGCTGTGAAACGGTTTCCACAAATCTGCGGGCATCCCAGGCCGCAATATCTGCAGACAGTTCGGTGTTAACCATGGTCTGGTCAAGAATGCGGTAACGGTTTTGCTGGTAGTACTGCCAGTAAAGGTCAGCAAGTATGGAATGAAGAATCTGACGGGCAGGCTCAGGCCGTGCCATCAGGTTTTTTTCAGTTTCTCCAATATAGTTCTGTATGTAATTTTCTTCAAAGCTACTCCGCAACTTTAACTGATACAGGGCTGCTTTCAGGAATACAGGAATGTCGTTCTTTTTCTCAGCCTCTGCTGCAATCGCATTAACAAGCTGAAGAGCAGATTGCGGCAATCCTTCAGCAGCCAGTGAATCAACCTTTTTCCATTGGTCCCCGTTGGTTGGATTCTCATTCATGCTAATGAATTCCTTTGATGAGTTTTGCCGATAGGTGTTCCCGGGACTGAATGCCGATGCACAGGCCATCAGGCCTGACAGACCCAATGCCAGTACCAGTTGCTTTTTCATAGGATAATACGTTTTTTGTCAACACTTGATGATTAAACAGGTAAAAGGGGGATTCTCTTTCTTACTGAGATAATAAGATGCAATTTAGTCTGTATTTCCATAAAATCAGAACTATTTTTTTGAGACTGCCCCGACTCCGTTTCCCTGGAAGACTCTGGAAGAAAAGGGGTTTTTGAGTCCCGAATAGCTGATCAGCTCCATTTTCACAGAGCCCACAATTACGGCTGATTTCACCATAACCGGCAACCTGTTCAGATCGTCGGTAATCCAGAGTTCCATGGGATAGGGCTCGCTGAAAACATCGCCTTTGATTACCATGGGTTTGAATTTCAGACAATTGAATGTGCCAAGGCTGGTTTTTATCTGCTCTTTGCCCAGAAATACAATTTTTGAAACGTAAACAGAGTCATCAAGGAAAAAGGATAACGGGAATGACTCATCTGGCTGAATATTGTTGATGTTCAGCGTGCGGGCATAGTAAAAGACAGAAAGGATATCCTGGGTATAGTCCGGAACTTTTTTTACAGCATTTCTGCTCACCGCCAGACCATGGTTTTGTCTGAAAGTTACTTCATCATCTTTCTTATAGCCACCCTCACGCGTTTTTCGGATAAAGTACCAGGGGATGATGGCTTCTTCATCAACAAAGGTTTCGAACCGGTCGTTGACTTTGTAGAAGAGGTTGAAAGCACCTTTTGATTGTCCGGTACCGGTAATGTGGTAGGTTGACCTTCCGTTTTTTATCACAGGTTTCTCCCTGACTTCCAGCCTGGCTTCACCGGCAGTAACTTTACCGGTTACTGCGGAGTGGTAAAAAACACTGAAAGTCAGTTTTTCCCCCCTGGTAAATGCTTGATTGTCAATATTTCTTAGAGCCTGTGCCGATGAGGTATTTTCAAAGGCAATGAACAGAAGCAACAACAGCACGGACTTTATGGATCGGTTTTTATTCATTTTTCCGGTATTTCTGATGATTGAACGCAAAAAGCATTCCAAAAGGCTTGTGTAACTTCTGTTTATCTCTGCCAGGTGATAAGCAGGCTCTGTCTGCAAATGGTATGTGTTCTTGACAACAATTGCAAAGGTGAACCATCCGGGGTTATTGGACATCCGGGTCTTCCCCTGATCCGTTCTGTGAGCGGGGTGGGTTTATAACAAAAAACCAGCGCATCTGTTTGTCACTTAATGCGCTGGTTATAAATACCGTTGTTAAAAAAAGCGGAGAGGGTAGCCAAATTGTTAACCTACCTTATCGCCATCATAGGCCCATTTGAGGTAAAGTGAACCCCAGGTAAATCCTGCGCCAAAGGCTGCAAGGATGATGTTATCTCCTTTTCGCAGCTGATTTTCCCACTCCCACAGGCAGAGCGGTAAGGTAGCGGAGGTTGTATTACCATAGCGCTGTATGTTGATCATCACTTGTTCTTTACTGATGCCCATCCTGTTGGCGGTGGCTTCGATGATGCGCATATTTGCCTGATGCGGAACCAGCCAGTTGAGTGTTTCAGGGGTAATGTTGTGCCGTTCCATCATTTCGACCGATACATCAGCCATTTTGGAGACGGCCCATTTAAACACAGGCTGACCTTCCTGATACACATAATGTTCGCGGGCATCGATGGTTTCGTGGGTGGGTGGTTTTACCGATCCGCCTGCTTTCTGATGAAGATGAATACGGCCTACGCCATCGCTCTGCAAAATGGCATCAACAACCCCGTAATCTTCGGTTGTCGGCTCAACAAGAACCGCAGCAGCGCCGTCACCAAAGATCGGGCAGGTAGCACGGTCGGTATAATCAACAATGGCCGACATTTTATCGGCGCCTACCACAATAACTTTTTTGTGAGATCCCGATTCAACGTACTTGGAAGCGGTGGTCAGTGCATAAAGGAAACTGGAGCAACCGGCATTCATATCAAAACCAAAGGCATTCCTGATGTTGGTTTTGTCGGCAATAATGTTGGCAGTAGCAGGGAAAAGCATATCCGGGGTTACAACACCACAGATAATAAGGTCGATTTCTGAAGGATCCGTTTTGGTTCTCTGAAGCAGTTGCTTTACTGCTTCGGCACCCATATCGGAAGTGCCTTTGCCTTCACCTTTGAGGATATGACGTTCCTTGATGCCAATCCGTGTCATAATCCACTCATCCGTGGTATCAACCATGCGGCTGAGTTCATCATTGGTCAGAATGTAGTCAGGAACATATCCCCCGACACCGGTAATTGCAGCTCTTATTTTAGTCATTCGCAATAAATCTGTAAAATGAATTAATCTCTGACAACAACAGAAACCCGGGCCAGTGCCCGTTTGATTTTTTGAGAAAGTTTTGCCTGATGAACATCCCGGGCAAGGAGCAACATATTTTTTATGGCGATGTCGTTCGAAATGCCATGGCCTACGATAACGGTAGAATTAATCCCGAGAATGGGTGTTCCGCCATAGTTTTCGTAGTTGAAACGGGCAAAGTAGTCATCCATCAGTCCGCGCTTCATCATCAGCCTGAACATACCCTCCATATTTTTGAGTATAACATTGCCTGTGAAACCATCACAAACGATGACATCGGCCTTGTTTCTCAAGAG
>CALMDN010000233.1 GCA_937864935.1 uncultured Bacteroidales bacterium | reverse complement strand
TATCCGGGAATGGATCCTGCAGCAGGAAGCAACAACGATCTCGGTCAGGGCATCGACCGCGGATTCTATCCGACACCCAGGAAGATCATGTTTGGCTTGACATGCACACTCTGATGACAGGTCTGTGAAAGAAAACATTAATGAGAAATTTAAAATTCTGAACCAATGAAAACCAAGATAAAAGTTTTAACAAGCCTTGCCCTGATCGTTCTTTTTTCAGGTTGCAGCAAGGATTTTCTGGAAGTAGATCCCATTGGCAAAATGTCGGTTGAACTGTTTTACAAAACCGACCGGGACGCCACCATGGCCATCATGGCAACCTACGACATTCTGCAGTGGTCCAATGCCCGCGACTGGAACAGCTCTTACCTCGTAAAAACCTTCCCATCCGACGAATCGAATGTAGGTGGAGGTGATGCCGGCGACCAGCCGCCTTATCAGGAGCTTGGAGCCTATACCTACGGCCCGAGCAATGCACCGATCTCCGCAGTGTGGCAGTCGAACTATTACGGCATTTACCGCGCCAATCTCGTAATCAACAATGTACAGCCCGAAACAGAACTGCGCAAACAGATCATTGCTGAAGCAAAATTTCTGCGTGCCTATTTCTACTTCGAAATTGCCTCTATGTTTGGCAAGGGACCACTGATCCTTACTGAACTTACCCCCAGCGAATACAGCCAGCCGTTTGTAAGCGCATCCGTTATTTACGATCAGGTAGCCAGCGACCTCACCGAAGCCATCGAGGATCTTCCGCTCAAGAATCAGTATGCTGCAGAGGATGTTTTCAGGGCATCAAAAGGCGCTGCACAGGCATTGCTTGGCAAAAGCTACCTCTATGCCAAAAAGTACTCCGAATCAGCAGCAGCTTTTGAATCGGTGATCACCTCAGGCGTTTATTCACTGCAGGAAGATTATTCCACCTTGTTCCTGAAAGATTCTGAATTCGGTGTTGAGTCGCTCTTTGAAGTATCGTATGTAACCACCCGTGGTTACGACTGGGGTACTTTCCAGTGGGGTGGCAACAGGGCCATGGAGAACAACATCACCTGGCAGCTTACCGGCCCGCGTGGCGACTATTTCCAGGCCGGAACTACCGGACTGATCGGTGGCTGGGGCTTCAATTACCCGAAACAGCGGTTGTACGATGCCTTTGTGGCTGCCGGTGACAACGTGAGAAAACCGGCTTCGGTGCTCTCACTGGCCGATCTGAGGGCACAGGGTGGCGACTGGACCAACGAAAGCTCCTGGGGCTGGGACGGTTGCATCAGGGTTAAATACGGTACCCGTATGGATGAAACCAATGGTGAAAACGGCGCTGTGGCTGAACTCAACTACGGTACCAACCTCCGCCTGATCCGCTATGCCGATGTACTGCTGATGGCTGCTGAAGCCAACCATATGTCGGGCAACGATACCAAGGCAGCTAACTACCTCAATCAGGTAAGGACCCGCGCCGGACTGGGCAGCTATCAGGGCGACATCATGGAAGCCATAAAGAAAGAACGTGAACTTGAACTCTGCTTCGAGGGTGTACGTTTCCTCGACCTCGTTCGCTGGGGCGACGCTCCCGCAGCCCTCGGATCACTCGGGTTTGTCGCCGGCAAACACGAAGTCTTCCCGATTCCGCAGGATGAAATGAGAAACAACTCAAAAGCAGAACAAAATATTGGGTATTAAACTTTTGGTTTGATATACAATTGGTGGTTGGTTAAGGCAAGGCGGGTTTCTAAAACCCGCCTTCCTTGTTTCTATCCACAATCAGGCACGGAATTCATCTTTCGGGAAATCCGCTCACATGATTGTGGACCAGGACAGTTCAGGAGGTTTTCCATTGCAATCAGCAAGATTCGCCTCCGGATACAACATTAAAAGCATCCGGCTGTTATAGTGTTGCTTTGATTGGCTGAGAAAATGAATGACGAGAATCTGAAACGAAAAATTACCCTTCAGGGGCTTCGCAAGCTGCTGAAACTCTACCGGTATCTCAAACCCTACAAATGGGAATATGCCCTCGGGATGGTATTCCTGCTGCTCTCAAGCAGTGCCAGTCTTGCCTTTCCAAAGCTGCTGGGGCAGCTCGTTGAGTCGGGCAATCAGGGAAATCTGGCCGAAGAGCTCAACCGCATCGCCCTGCTGCTGATCGGCTTACTGATCGGTCAGTCCGTTTTCTCCTATTTTCGCATTGTTTTGTTTGTCAGGGTTACCGAAAACACCCTGTCTGATCTCCGTCAGCACGCCTTCAGTCACCTGATCAGGCTGCCCATGAAGTTTTACATGCAGCGCCGGGTG
>CALMDN010000232.1 GCA_937864935.1 uncultured Bacteroidales bacterium | reverse complement strand
ATACCAGTGCCCGTTGAAGACTGCTTAAAGCAATGTCTTAAGGCCATTTACTGTATTAAATATAAAGAGGAGAGTATCTTTCAGATAGTTACATATTGATTCAAATGCCATTAACCTTAAAGAAAAATCGATTGGCCGGTCATATCCGGTAAATACAAAGGGATAAGCGTGAAAAAAACAATCATAAAACACCGGGGGCTGACATTTTGCCTTGTGTTTTTTTCGTCATTGGTATATGCTCAAAACACCCGGCAGGTAGACAGTGTGAGAAAACTTCTGCCCGAACTGCAAGGTAAAAACAGGGTGGAAGCTTTAAATTTTCTGGGCTGGGAGTTAAAATTCAACAACCCCGACAGTGCGCGTTTCTGTTCACTTGAGGCACTGGGGATGGCAAAACCGCTGGCCGATAAAAAAGGGCTGGCCTATGCCAACAGGAACCTTGCAGCCATCAACATTATTCAGGGCAGTTTTTCGGATGCTCTTCCCTTTGCAGAAGAGGCTTACCGGAACATTCTGCAGGTAGACGATTTATTTCAGACCGGTAAAATCCTGAATCTGCTGGGAATTGCCCACCGTGAGAAAAAGAATTTCAGGAAAGCCCTTGAATATCAGCACCGTTCCCTGGAGATATTCCGGCAGTTGAAAGACACCTTTGAGATAGCCGGAAACCTCAACAACCTGGGTATGATCCATCTCGGGCTCGGAAATACAGAACAGGCTTTAAAGCTCTACCAGGAAGTTTACGATCTGGAAACCAGACGCAACAATCAGTTTGGTATTTCCCGCACAGCCAACAACCTGGCTGGCATCTACCAGCAGATGGGACTGCTCGGGAAAGCTGAGAAGATGTTCAGAATCAGCATTGAATCAGCCAGACTGATCGGCAATAAACAATATGAATCGGCTTCGATCCACGGCCTGGGTTTGTTTTATGAGCGCAAAGGCAACTATGAACAGGCGATTGAAGAATACAAAAAAGCCATTGTAATAAACCGTGAATCGGGGTTTTACGAATACCTCGGCAACAACCTCATTCAGATGGCTAACTCTTACAGCCAGCTGAATAAACCTGAGGAGGCTATCAATACTTACAAGGAGGCCTATTCGGTATACAGGCAGATCGGCACCCCCTGGAATGAAGCGGTTGCCCTTAACGGAATGGCGAGGGAGAACCTCAGCCTCAACAACCGTGCACAGGCCACGAAACTTGCGCAGGAGGCCCTCTTCATCGGTGATTCATTACAGGACATCCGGATTCAGGTTGAATCGCACAGAAACCTCTATCTGATCCACAAAGCAGGGGATTCTTACCGGCAGGCACTTGAGCACCTGGAGCTGTTCATAAAGGGGGCTGATTCTGTTCAGCTGGCTGAGAAAACTGCGATGCTTGATGAAATTGAAACCCGCTATGAGGTAAAAAACATTGAAGCCGACAACGAACGCCTGAAGGCTGAAAACCTTTACCAGCAGCAGGTTATCAGGAATCAGCGGCTGTTTACGGTTGCCACGGTTATTGTCCTGCTCACCCTTTCCGTCATGGCCCTTGCCATTGCCCGTGGCCGCAGAAAACTGAAAGCGGCCAACAAAGTGCTTTCAGAAAAAAACGATGAAATCCTGAAGCAGTCCGAACAGCTGAAGATCTCCAATAACACGAAAGACAAGCTGTTTTCCATCATTGCCCACGACATCCGGAATCCATTTTCAGCCCTGCTCAACCTTTCCGAGCTGATGCACGATGAGGTTGCAAGAGCAGAAAGGGAGACCCTGGAGTTTTATGCAGCCAATATCCATGTTACTGCTGTCAATACGTTTAATCTGCTCGACAACCTCCTGTACTGGTCTAAATCACAACGGGGCTCCATCGAGATCAGGCGGGAGTCCTGTAACCTGAGTGAAATTGTTGGCAGCGTCTTCCGTACAGCCCACGCAGGAACGCTTGAGAACAACCTCACCCTGAAGAACCTTGTTCCCGATCAGACATTCATAACGACCGACAAAACCCTTCTCCGGATCATCCTCGGAAACCTGGCGGGCAATGCAGTGAAGTTCAATAAACCCGGGGGAACCATTGAGATATCCCACCAATTCAGCGACAACAGCCACATCATCAGGATTACCGATACCGGGGCCGGAATAGCTCCTGAACGGCTGGAAACCCTGTTCAGCAAGGAGGAGTCGTTTATGCCGGCCAACCGGCAGTCAGGCAGCGGAACCGGGCTGGGTCTGATCCTCTGCCACGAATTCACCAGGAAACTCGGGGGAACCATCTCGGTAAAAAGCGAAACCGGCAAAGGAACTGAATTTACACTCATCTTTCAGGAATAAACATCGCCTCCTGAGGGTCAGTTTTCGCAACATTCACTACATTTACGCAGCAATCCCTCCATTATGCTGCTGATTGGTGTTTCTGTATTTCCGGTAATCGTTATCCTTTTTTATTTCTATTTAAGGGATAAATATGAGAAAGAACCCTTGTCCCTGTTGCTGAAAGCCTTCGTAGCCGGAGTTTTTTCAGCATTGGTCACTCTCCTGGCATTGTCACTGGCCAACAACGTTCATCTGCCGGAAAGCAGTGTGTTTACCGGTGCACTCATCAAAGCTTTTGTTTGGGCGGCCATTCCCGAAGAATTGTTCAAATTCCTGTTTCTCTACCTGCTCATCTGGAACAACAGGAACTTCAACGAATATTACGACGGCATTGTCTATGCTGTATTCGTTTCCCTGGGTTTTGCCTGCTTCGAAAACATCCTCTATGTAACAGATCAGGGAATGACGGTGGGTATCATGCGGGCGCTCCTGGCCGTTCCGGCACATGCCCTGTTCGGAGTCGCCATGGGCTATCATCTTTCACTGGCACGCTTCAATGACACAAGCACCGCAGAGCACCTGGGCAAAAGCATCGCCTACGCCATCCTGCTCCACGGCATTTATGATTTTCTGATCTTCCTATATGTCGGCACTGCCGGCATTTCCGCTCTTCTCTCGGTCATTCTGGTCATCGCATTCTTTGCTTTTGTAATTGGTCTGTGGCGTGCCGGGCTGCGAAAAATCTCAAAACACATTCAATTATCCGCATCCCGGGAATAATCATTGATCTGCAAAGTGATAAAAAAACCGGATGCTGCAGTTCAGCAGCACCCGGCACGAAATAATCAGGAATCCCTCCTCTGATTTAATTTTAAACACCCTCCGGTGCTGTATTATCAAGCGCAGATTGTCGCATTACTTGTAACCAACACCTTCCTTCTACTTTACTTTTTACTTT
>CALMDN010000231.1 GCA_937864935.1 uncultured Bacteroidales bacterium | reverse complement strand
GCGCAAGTCACAGACTTGCGCAGGACAGGGGCGCAAGTCACAGAATTGCGCAAGACATAGGCATATATTGCAGGCAGTGATAAATGAAAGAGGCTGACCGGGAACGCGGTCAGCCTCTTTTTATGCAATGCCTTGTTGATCAGAGTTTGCTGATTTTGCTGGCTCCGCTCAGGTCGGTTTCTACGGCACCTGGATTTCCTTTGTAGGAGATTTTTGAAGCACCGCTTCCTTCAACCGTCAACGATTCTGTGGCATGCACCCTTGCATTGGAGGCTCCGCTGCATTCAATGCTGCACTTACGGGTCATGAAATCAAGGGCTTCAACATTGCTGGCGCCACTCAGGTCTATGTCGGCTTCCGGGGCATTGCCTTTGAGGGTCAGCTCAGATGCTCCGCTGAAGTCACAATCAAGGCGGGTAGCAGAAAGATTCAGGTTGATTTTGGTAGCACCGCTGGCGTCAATTCCAAGGTTGGAGAACTTCATGGGATTGGTACCTGTGATATTCACAGCACCGCTGAGCTCGATCTCGTTCAGGTTCACAAAGGTCAGATTGACAATCATTTCTCCGGCAGACCTGTTCCAGGAATTGTTTTCCAGCTTTATTACCAGGGTGCCATTGTTTACTTCTGTTACAATTTTACTAAGCATGTCATCATCCGCTTCAACAGTCAGTTGCTCTGATGTGCCCTGTGTAAGCATTACCTTAAAGCCTCCGCTGATGTCGATTTTGCTGAAGTTTTTAACCGTTCTGGTTTGTTTTCCGGCAAAAGCATTGATGCCAATGGTGAGTGTCAAAACTGAAAGTATTATCAGACTCAAAATCTGATTCTTGCGATTTGTTGTTGTCATTTTGGTTTTGGTTTTGGGTTGGAACATTGGGAATTTTACTGATTGGAAATAAATAACTTAAGTAAATCCGTCTTAATCTGCAGGCTGTGCATGGATCAATACACCTTTACATCGCAGTTTTTACCCCGGATAAAAACTTTTGAAACCGGTGATTTTGAAGATCCTACAGTTCCGGTATAGGTTTTGGAGGTATAGGATTTTTCAGTAACTGTTATGTTTGCGTTCCGGGGATAATTCAGCTCTCCGAAACTCAGATCAGCGGACAGCTGATACGAGGCTGAAGATGGAATTCCGAGGTCGATGCCATTAAAGGATGCCGTCAGACTGATCATACTGAATGCCGGATTCACATACTTCACATCCAGCCCACCGTAGTCCATTTCCATATCGAGTTTCTGTGCCAGATCGTTGATGGTGATGTTCGAAAATTTTGCGGTTCCGGAAACCGATTTCAGCTTGTCGATGGTATAGGTGTCGTACCCGGATGTCAGGCCGAGAGATGTGAGCTCGCCCATATCAAGGGTTGAGAATTTCGAGTTACAGCTTACTTTTCCAGATGATTTGCTTTTCAGGTTGCTGTATTGGGCATCCAGTTTCATATCTGCAGCAGCAAAAATGCTGGCATTGCTGAACTTCAGCGTAATATCGGCGGCGGGATTTGTCAGTTTGTTGATGGTGAGGTTGCCGTATTCGATGTTGATTTTTGCCACACCGGATGATTCATCCAGAAAAAGATCGGCAAAACGGGTGTCGGCATTGAGGTTTGAGGACCGGGGCATGTTGATGGTGTAATCAATGCTGAAGGACCTGTTTTTTCCCGAAGATCCGGTATTGCCGATCCTTGTGACAATGTCTACCTGTGAACTGTTACCGGAAATTACCGGCGTGATGTTGTCGAGCAACTGCTGTACATTCTTTTCTGAAGAAGCTTCTGCGGTTACAAGCACATCAATCGTCATCAGGTTTTTATCCCATACATTGAGGTGCACTTTGCCGTAGCTTGTTTCAATGTTGAGCCTGACATCCTGGCCGACAACAAACTCTTTCTTCAGCGTTTTGGTTTTTTCGGCTGCTGACAACGGGATGGATAAGGCGAGCAGCAGGAGTGCAAGCAGCATGACTTTTCTGTTTTCAGGCTTTGGTGATTTCATGGTTGGGTTGGTTTTTAAGTTCATCGTGTTTCAGGTTGCCGGATTCCTGTCCGGGATTTGCAAGCTGGTCGGTGACCTTGTCGAGCAAGCCGCTTAATATCCGGTAGTTGTTGCGGATGGCATCGATCAGTCGTTCATCGCCGTTACCACGGATGTATTCCTTTTTGAGTTCTTCCGACAATCCGGTCAGGTTCTCTATTTCAGCTGTCAGCTGTTTCTTAACCAGCTCTCCTTCAGGGCCGGAGCCGGCAAGGGTTTCAATACGTTCAATCTTCTCAAGGGCCATGTTGTTGTAATACTCTTCCATTCTGATCACATCGTCAGGAAGGCTGATCTCTGAGGTTTGCCTGTTTTCCTTGCCGTTGCCGGTGACTGCAAAAATGGCAGCACCAAATCCTATAAGAACCAGTAAAGCAGCTGCTGACTTCAGCCAGGTGTTGATTCTTGAAAACCGTTCAGCCTGTTTGCTGACCTTTTGATGTTCGAGCAAGGCTATAAAATTCTCTTCGTGAAATCTGCCGGGCATGGCACCTTCAAAGTGCTGCCTGTTCTGTTCTATAAAATCTTCCAGTTTTTTCATTTTTTCCCCCATCCGTTGATTTCAGGAACTGTTGTTTTTTTATGCTGAAGCTGCCGGTAGCATTGTATCAGCGATTGTCTGGCCCTTGAGTACCTGGTTCTGACATTGGCCTGACTCAGGCTCAGAATCTGACCGATCTCCTCATGGTCATAACCTTCAAAGAGGCTCAGCGACAGGATTATCCGGTAGTCATCGTTCAGCATCGACATGGCCTTCTTTACCTGCTCCACCTGGTATTCAATGTCTGATTCCTCTGCAATGCTGCTTTCATCACATAGCTCCATTGCGGCATCCAGGTGATCGGTCTGCAGCCTGCGCTTTGCCAGGAAATCAATCGAATTGTTGATCGCAATCCGCTTTAACCATCCGGCAAAGGAAGAAGGCCCCCGGTAGTGCTTTACTTTGTTAAATGCATCAATGAACGAATTCTGCATCAGGTCTTCCGCGTCTGCTGTGTTGTTGACAATCCTGAGGCAGGAATTGTACACCTGCCGGAAGTACTTCCGGTATATCTCAACCTGGGCTACCTGATCTCCGGCTTTGCACAGTTCAACAAGTAAGTCTTCCTGATCCATGATTCGATTGTATGTTTCTAAGACTGCACATTTTCAGGATTGTTACACCTGCCTGAAAAAATCTCCTGCTCTTATCCGAACTGTGAGGCTTTAACATTATACTCCGGTTAAAGTAAATGAAACCTTGACACCAAAACTCCAAGCCACCAAAATTGCTATGAATCAGATAAATAAGTTTGAAATCTCCTGCCTGTATGCTCAGGCAGGCAGGTTGGTGATTTCGTGAGTTGGTTTCAAGAAAAGAAAGTAAGGCAGCTGTTTTGAATAATGGCTGTAATCCAGTATT
>CALMDN010000230.1 GCA_937864935.1 uncultured Bacteroidales bacterium | reverse complement strand
ACTATAAGAATGACTGGGACGGCGGAAACCTGCCCGACGGAACCTACTATTACAAGCTGAATACCTTCGGTTATTTCAAGGACAATACCTACACCGGTGCAGTAACCATCCTCAGGGAAAAGTAAACAATACTGACTACTGGCCGGAGAAGGCTGTTGGAAGACCTTCCGTGGGGCTGATACAAAAACAGCCGGTTGGGGTGGAATCAGGCCAATACTGAAGTTAATACCCGAAATCCATTCTGCTTACCTCAATGCCCTCAGTATTTCTGAGGTCAGTTTCGAGTTTGTCCCACTCAGCCTTATCGCCGGATAATTCGATCAGGATGAGTCCGCCAGAACCGTAATCTCCTTCCTCTTCGGGGTCGTTGATTCCCAGTCTCGTTCGTATGGAACATCCGTAAAGGGTAAGGATATGCTGCACTTTATGGGCAACTCCGGCGCGGTTTGTTACCTTGATGCCTAAGATTCTTGTCATGGGAATGTGGTCAGCGGGTTAATAAACAAACGACATTTTCTGCATTTCAACACCTCCGATGGTCTGAATTTCCTTTTCAAAGGAATCCCATTCTTCCGGATTTCCGGCCATCTGCAGGATGATGACCCCGGTGCGGCTGCAGGTGTTTTCATTGAGCTCGTGGAAACCGAGTCTTGATTTTATCAGATGGGCAAATTTGCTGAGGGTCAGTTGTGTGCGGCCGGCTTCCTTGATGCGGTCGCGTATCAGCAAGCCAATGATCCGGGTTTCTTTCATTGTACAGAATGTTTTATTTTCAGAAATATAAGTCGCGTTCTCCCGATTTAACCCTCAGCAGCCGGATGCGCAACTCGTTGATGTTCACCGAATCTTCATGCTGCTGAAGTTCATCCAGGTTTTTATCAATTACTTCCCAGCCTTTCTTTTTGGTATCTGCCGGAGCATAATCTTCGAGGTATTCGGCCAGGGTAAGCATGGCATTGGGAGAGCAGAAGCGTTTGATGAAACCCGGGACGGAGAATTCCATAAAGTGTTCGCCGGTCCGGCCCCGCCGGTAACAAGCCGTGCAGAAGGAGGGGAGGAAGTCGTTGCCTACCAGTTCGTCAACAATCTCGTTGAGGGAGCGGTTGTCGTTGATCTGGAACTGTTCGCGGTTCAGGTCCTGTTCCTCATTTACCGAAGCTGAGTAGGAGCCCAGTTCGAGCTTGGTTCCGCCGTCGATCTGCGATACCCCGAACTGAATCACCTCGTGCCGGAGTCTGGCATTCTCGCGGGCGGTGAGGATCATCCCCGTATAGGGTACTGCCAGACGCAGGATGGCAACCAGGCGGGCAAACTCCTCATCGGTAACCGTATAGTCAGTTCCCAGATCGAGTTTTGATGCATTCTGGATTCTCGGAAAGGATATGGTGTGCGGGCCAACGTGGTAACAGGCCTCCAGGTGGTTGGTGTGACGCACAAGTCCGAGTACTTCGTAACGCCAGTCGTACAGCCCGAACAGCGCGCCAATGCCCACATCATCGATACCGGCTTCCTGGGCGCGGTCGAGCGCCGTGAGCCTGTATTCAAAATCGCGTTTCTTGCCCCCGAGATGATAGGTTTTGTAGGCTTCCGGATGGTAAGTCTCCTGGAAAATCTGGTAGGTGCCGATTCCGGCCTCTTTCACAATCCTGAAGCCATCGATTTCCAGTGGCGCGGCATTGATGTTTACCCGCCGGATCTCTCCCGGACCTTTTTTTACACCGTACACTGTCCTCACGGTATGGGCAATGTACTCGGGTGAATATTCCGGGTGTTCGCCATAAACCAGGATCAGCCTTTTCTGCCCGTTGTCTTCCAGAGCTTCCACCTCACCGATCAGCTCCTGATCGCTCAGGGTTTTCCTGACAGCCTGCTTGTTGGATGCCCTGAAACCACAATACTTGCAATTGTTGGTGCATTTGTTTCCCACATAAAGCGGAGCAAACAATACAATGCGGTTGCCGTAAACCCGCTTCTTGAGCTCACGTGCTCCTTCTTTGATCTCTTCAATCAGTTCAGGGTCAGTTGCATTGATCAGAATCGCAGTCTCATGAAGGGTGAGGCGCTTTTTATCGAGCGATTTCGCAATAACGGCCCTCACTGACTCCCGGTCCGATACGGTAGTGTTTATGTAGTTCCACAATTCCTCAGGGTCGATGAAAGGCTTCATCCGCTGATCGGGAAGGGCGCATTTTTCTGGAGTGAAAATCATTTATGTTGATATTTAAATATTTGATACACAGGTTATTTAAGTACAAAAATACTAAATTGGCCTGAAAGTTTTCATTTTTTAACCTTTATTTTTCAGTTCCATGTGCAAAAGCATCATTCCAGATCAACAATCAGGTTGTCGTAGGCAAGATGTACGTTCTGCGGCAGCTTTTTCTCTACCTCTTCATAAAGGCCGAGAAAATGACTGATGTGCGTAAGGTAGGCGGTTTCAGGCTTCAGTTCCTCAATGAGGGCCAGTGCTTCGCTCAGTGAGAGATGGGAAATGTGTTTTGAATTTCGCAGCGCATTCAGCACCAGCACCTTCGATCCTCTGATCTTCTCTTTCTCTTCCTCCGGGATAAAGCTGGCGTCTGTGATGTAGGTAAGGTCACCGATTCTGTAGCCAAACACCGGCAGTTTGTTGTGAAGTACCTGAACCGGAAGGATGGCGGTGGGCCCGATGTTGAACTCCTCATTGACAATCTCGTGAATGGTTAACTGAGGGGCGCCAAAATACCTGCTCTCGGCAAAGATATAGGGAAATTCGGTTTTGATGGCTTCCATTACATTGGATGAGCCGTAAATCGGAATGTTTTTATTCAGGATGTAATTGAAGGCCCGGATATCGTCGAGACCGGCGATGTGGTCGCGGTGCTCGTGCGTAAATAGCACCGCATCTATGTCTTCAACATTCTGCTTGAGCATCTGAAATCTGAAATCAGGACCACAGTCTATAACAATGCTTTGATTGTCAACTTTGATCAGTACCGAGGTCCGGAATCTTTTATCACGGGCATCCGGAGATTTGCAGACAGCACAGTTGCAGGCGATCACCGGAACCCCGATGGAGGTACCTGTGCCCAGAAAGGTAATCCGTATTTTCTTTTGATCGTTGGAATGCATATACGTCAGTCTGTCAATAGATTAATTCTCCTACTTCTGTGATGTCAGATTCAAGCTGTCTGATCATTTGTCCCGGATCGGTAAACTGTAATTCATCCCTGATGCGTTTGGCAAAGAAAACGGTTGCCAGTTTTCCTTTCAGCCCTTCATCATCCTCGAAGAGGTGGATATCAATCATGATCTCTTCAATGTTGCGCTGTTCAACCGGCAACGAATTTTTGATGTTGAGGATTCCTTTGTAAAATTCGCCGTCGATCATCACATTGACTGCATACACTCCGTCGGGCGGTACCAGTTTGTTTTCTTCCTCGATGCAGATGCGCAGGGTCCTGAAGTTCAGTTGCCGGCAGGTAGCACTGCCTTCCCTGAATTCGCCCATGATGATGTAGTGATGGTCGAGGTATGCATTGGCACGCTGTATGCGTCCTTCGAGCAGGGCTTTGCGGATCAGGGTGGAGCTGACAGTTTCGTTGTGGATATCCTGTTCCGGAATCTCCTCTACCCCAAAGCCATAATACTGCCCGAGCTCATAGAGGTAATCGAAATTGCCTTCGCGGTTATGTCCGAAATGGTGGTTGAAACCGATCACCACTTTCCTTGCCCCGAGTTTTGCAACAAGAATATTTCTGATGAAGTCGATGGAGGAGATTTCGGAGAACTCCTTCGTAAAATTGAGGATAAAAAGGTGGTCAAGTCCTGTTTTACTGAGGAGCTCAATTTTTTCCTGCTGCGAATTGATCAGCAGCAGTGATTTCCCGGCAGTATCGGGAAACAGCACCTTGCGGGGATGCGGATGAAAGGTAATCAGCACAGATTCCCCGTCGATATTCTGCGCTATCTCGTTCAGCCGGTTGAGGATGGTTTTGTGGCCGAGGTGCACCCCGTCGAAAGAACCCGTGGTAATCACCGGGTTCCTGATAGGCTGCAGGTTGTCGAGGTTGTAATGGATTTTCATTGAAAAAGACCTGGTCGTTTTCAGTTTTTCTTAACGAAATAGGCAATTTTCTCGAGCATGGTGATCATG
>CALMDN010000229.1 GCA_937864935.1 uncultured Bacteroidales bacterium | reverse complement strand
GGGTAGGCATCAACCAGGTCAGCCACCTGTATTTCTTTCGTAATCGCAGGTTTTTTCATGTTACTCAGGTTGGTGCTCCTTTCTGAGGAGGTCGTTCACTGTTTTTACCGGATTGAAAGTAATGATGGGGACTTCAACGAAAATGGTTGTCCAGTCGGCCATTGCGCCATTCCAGAGCCCCGGAAGTTCCTGTGCCTTGAGCTCACGGCCATCTTTTGATTTCGATGAAATGAATCCAGTGGTGGGGTCAACAAATTCGCGCAGATCAAACTGCTCTCCGTTGAAGTCTCTTACATAACACACCAGATCTACCGGATTGAAGTGGGTTGACTTGCTGAAGATTTCTTTCTGGCTGGCATTGTTCAGATCAATCTGGGAGGACTCTACAATCTGAAGTGAGACTTCTCCTTCGGTATTTTTAATCCAGAAAGGACCCCCACCTGGTTCTCCTTCGTTTTTAACCATTCCGCAGATTCTGATTGGCCGGTTGAGTTTGTTAAAGAGAAAATCAATCTTTTCGATGGCTGTCATTTCTTCAAAATCTGCCGGGGGGTGAATACAAAGTTTCTCTTTGGCAAAATTCAGAATCTTTTTTACCTCATTGTCGCGGAGATTGCCGGCTTCGAGAAGTTCCAGATATTCAAAGATCTTATCCCTGAGTTCAATCAGATAACCGCCGATGATTCTTTTAAATTTGTAGGTCTGTTCCTTGAGACGGTCGGGAACAATGTTGTCGATGTTCTTGATGAAGATGATCTCCCCTTCACGGTCGTTGAGGTTTTCGATCAATGCCCCATGACCTCCGGGCCTGAAGACTATGCTTTCGTCTTCATTTCTGAATGGTTTGTTTTTGGAATCAACGGCAATGGTGTCGGTTGAAGATTTCTGAATTGAAAATGTGAGCTCATAGGTTACATCAAAGAGCTCTTCATATTTGTCTTTTACTTTGTTGATTTCTTCAATAAAACGGTCAGCATGTTCCGGTGAAACAGTAAAATGTACTGAAACCCTTCCGTCGCTGTTCTGGCCGTAGTTGGCCCCTTCAACAAGGTGCTCTTCCATGGCCATGCGGGCGCCGTCATCGTAGCTGTGAAACTTGAGCAGGGCTTTGGGCAAAGCGGCATACCCCAGGCCGTTGTCATTCAGGAGGAAATCAATAATGCTGTTATAATCCCTGTTTCCGAGGCAGGCTTCAATGTCTAGGTCATTGGCAGCCATCACTGTTTTCAGGTCTTCGAAAAATGCAAACTTCCGGATGTTGGTGATGAAATTGAATACAGAATTAAATCCTTTATCTGTATTCAAAAGGTTTTCAGTTTCGGAGACCGAAGTGTTCTTTTCCCTGAATTCAAAAAGTGCTTTGAACATCCTGCTGGCTGCACCGGAAGCTGGAACGAACTTCAGGATTTCGTAATCATCGTAGTTTTTGTCGTAGAAATGCAGCAGTTTTTCAGCCTCTGCATCCGTGAAGGTTTTGATGCCATTGCTGACAGAGGCCGCATCAATCAGTTCAACAAAAGGAAAGCCAGTTTTAAAATTTTCAATCTGTTGTTCAATTACTTTCAGGTCTATGCCTTTGGCCTGAAACTGGCGGAGATCATTTTGTGTAAACATAACGAAGCATTTAAATGTGTGCGGGGAATTGTCCCCTGAAAGACTTACTGCAACAAAAATAGGCAATTTACTGAAGAAAAACTATGCGCAAATTATTGTTTGAATGTTGATAAAACAATCCGAAGTCAGCTTCGCTCAGGATAACCTGTTAATAATCAGAATCAAGTGAAATGTAAGCCTCCAATCAGTTTTCCGACAGGTCAGAATCCGATCAGATAAATGGTATAGGCGATGTACACCAGTACTAGGAAGATCCCTTCAGGTCTGTCGATCTTTCTGCCCTTACGCGTAAATACAAAGACAAACATCAGGATACTTGCAATCAGTGCAGTTATTACATCAAAATTTGAGCTGGGTGAAAACGGTAAGGGGTTGATGACAGCACTGGTACCCAGGATAAAGAATACGTTGAAGATGTTGGATCCGACGACGTTGCCGATGGCTATATCGCTGTTTTTCTTCAAAGCCGCAGTAATGCTGGTGGCAAGCTCAGGAAGGGAGGTTCCGGCTGCGACAACGGTAAGTCCTATTACGGATTCGGTCATTCCGAGGGTGCGTGCAATATCCACGGCACCCATTACCAGAAACCGGCCTCCGAAGAACAGGCCGGCAAGTCCGGCTATCACAAAAAAGCCGGCTTTTGGTACCGACATCCGCACTTTCTCAACCTCCATCAGTGGGCCGGATTGCTTTGCAAGAATGAAGGTATATGCCATGAAAATGGCAAAAAAGGAGAGTAGAACCAGCCCGTCAATTCTGGAAATTTCATTTTTCTGATGACCATCAATGAATATGTCGTTGGCAACAAATCCGAGAATCAGCACGGCAAGGATGCTGAACGGGATTTCTTTCCATACAGTATTGTTCATAACCCTGACCGGAAGAACAACGGCTGTAACGCCAAGAATTACCAGGATGTTAAAAATGTTGCTTCCAACAATGTTTCCGATTGCAATATCCGTATTGCCATTGATGGAGGCTATCAGGTTCACCACAAGTTCGGGAGATGAGGTTCCGAAAGCAACAACGGTCAGGCCAATGACAATATCAGAAATATTAAGTTTCCGGGCCAGCGATGAAGCTCCGTCAACCAGCCAGTTGGATCCGAAAATCAACAAAAGCAGCCCTCCTGCAAGTAGTAAATAACTCATCATTTATTCTTTTGGTTTAAGTTTAGCAAAATTAAGATTTAACAGCAGACTGATCTGAAAATGGATGGAATGATTCAATTCTTTCTTCTCATTCCTGACCTGAAGCTGCCAGGCTGGTCCGGCCTCAATGCGGTTCTTCCTGGATATTCTGTATCCGGCCAGTGCCGTTACCCAGTTTTCACTATAGATTGCTGGCCTGGGGTTGTTAAGGCTCAGGTAAAGTTCGTTGGAAGCGGTGAGATAGAACTCACCGATGTCGGTTTTTTCACCTTGCAGGGGAATTTCAATCCCGGCAAGGTATCTGAATCTCCAGCGGACGGGTTCTGTTTTTCCGCCTTTTGTAATCAGGCGTTGCTCAAGCCTGAAACGGTTGCGAATCCGGAGATCTGAAAGCATCCCGCTTGCTGAAACCTGCTGCCAGAACCTGTTCTCAACTGCTGTTCCATTCCTGTATGGATCGGTTTGCCTGTAATACCAGGCTGCGGCAAACTGCAGGATCTGCGTATGCTTGTAGACAGCTCCGGCCTGAAAATCATAATAATTGACAGCTGCCGGAAAATTGCTGTCGCTGTAATCTTTCTCAACTGTGTTATACTGCAAGGCTGTTGAAGCCATCAGATCGAAACTTCCGGTAACAGGCACAGTCAGCGATATTCCGGGGAATGTTGTAACAAATACCCTGTCCTGCGAAAATACTGTGCCAGAGATAAGCAGCACTATGGCAAGAACAAATGCCGGAGCAGCGGTTGTTTTACTGATAATCATTCGACAGGGTCTCAAAAAGGATTATCTCTTCGCTCAGGTACTTTCCTTCAGCATCGAAAAGGAATTCATAGAACTCAGGTTTTCCGTTTTTCCTTCCTTTGATCACCGCTTCATACCTGATTCCGGAGGAAGAACGCTGCTTCTGCAGTTTTTTTATCTTGCTGGAATCGAATTTCTGTGAAAGGATGGAGGCAATATTGTTCTGCACAACCGCATCCAATTCCGAAAGCTCAACCAGGGTTTCGGTATCCTGCCATTGTCCGTTGAGATCAAATTCCACACTGTAACTTGTTCCTGTATGTTCAAATTTGGCTTCATAACTGCTACCGGCACTGTTGGTTTCCATGTAGTACCTCATTTGTTTGCAATCTGGAAATGAATCAAGGAGAAAACCGGCTGCAGATGCCGGAAACTCACTGAGCGGAATTCGCTTCTCAATCTCCACCTTCTGGGCACTTAGCCTTGTCAGGGCAGATAAAAACAGAATAATAAGCAGAATTGCGGTAACTGATTTCATGATTTGCCTTCGTTGTTCACCTTAAACAGCAATCCGGACTTCTGGTTTAATCAGGAAACTGTAAATGATGCAAAAGTTTGTTAAAACAGGTTATAACCGTGTTTTCCTGAGATTCTCAGCCGATGTGTTGATGGTTTCATGAGGAAGTTCAGGATGTGCCCGGTATCGAAATCGGTTTCGCCGTCTAACAACAGGACATCTTTTACTGAAGCGGGCACCTGTCCGTATATAAGATAACTGTCCCATATATGGTTGATGTACCAGTCTGGTTCTTTACCCCAGCGGAGATCAGTCTGTTTTCGTTCAGCAAAGGTTTCGCGGCTTAAGTTGATAAAAATGGCTTTGTGAAAGAGCTTGTTGAGTTCCGGATTCTGAAAAACCATCAGCCCTTCAGCAATGACGGACTTGCCGGAGGATATGGCCTTGCTGATGGCGTTCATGAAGCCTGACCAATCGATGGCTTCCGGGATTTCCCAGTTGATGTGGCCATTTATCACTGGCAGCTTATCTTCAGCGGGAATAAATTCATCCTGGTGAACAACAACTGAATTTCCGATTCTCAATTGAAGTGCTTCAGCCAGGAACGTCTTCCCGGAGCGGCTAACCCCGCCAATGGCAACAATCAGCGGGTTTGGCGGAACGATTTTTTGCATTCTGAAAAATAACTTTTCTTTATAATTATTTGCATTCTAATTTGTTAGGCAAACATACATCATAGAGCCGCACCAACAAAGAAAAAAAATGCAAAAGAATTGTTCATAAATCAAAAAAAGATTTACCTTTGCGCACTCAATTGCCCAGGTGGTGAAATTGGTAGACACGCCAGCTTGAGGGGCTGGTGTCCTTAAGGATGTGCAAGTTCGAGTCTTGTCCTGGGCACTTTTAAATCCGAAAGAGATCGGTGGCAGTCGAAAGACTGCATTTTTTTGAAATGTGATTCTGTTCGCCCGGATGGCGGAATTGGTAGACGCGCTAGTTTCAGGGACTAGTATACTTAAGTATGTGCAGGTTCGAGTCCTGTTCCGGGCACTCCAAACCCTTGTAATGTTCATTGCAGGGGTTTTTGCTTATCAGTAGTGCCGTTAATTGTGCAATGCAATGTTGCCTTTTGGTTGCGAACCCCGATGTACTGCCTGTGGACACAGGTCACTGAGTTTGTCTGACAGCCTGAATCAGAAGCAGAACTTTCTGCGCAGAACCCTGGCACCCTGGTCCGACAGGATAGAAGAGGTTGTGAGTGTTGATGCCCGCCACAGGTTGGGGTATCGCGACAAAGTCAGCCTTGCAGCCCATTTCAGTGAAGATGAATGGATTTTCGGAATGCAGCGGAGGGATGAAG
>CALMDN010000228.1 GCA_937864935.1 uncultured Bacteroidales bacterium | reverse complement strand
ACGATTATTACGCCAACCCCGCTGATTATCATTCCATTTTTGAACAGTACATTCCACACCTCACGGTTTTGATGAACTGCATGTACTGGGATACCCGGTATCCGAGAATTGTTACCAAGAGCTACCTGAAAAGCGCTTTCGAAGCCGGAAGGCCGAAACTCACCGTAATCGGGGATGTTACCTGCGATCCCGACGGAAGCATTGAGATTACCCACCATGGTACCGAAATCGAAGACCCTGTTTTCGTTTACGATCCGGTAACCGACAAACCTGTGATGGGATTCAAGGGCCATGGTATGCTGGTGATGGCTGTTGACATTCTTCCCAGCGAGCTGCCCCGCGACTCGAGCAATGGTTTTGCCGATGCACTGGTCAATTTTATCAAACCCATTGCCGATTGTGACTTCAACGAAGCCTTTGAAGACCTTGACCTTCCGAGGGCCATCAAGAAAGCGCTGATACTTCATCGCGGCAAACTGACCGCCGACTACGAGTACCTTATTGAACATGTGAAATAATCTGTTGTCCGGCCCACGTCCGGAAAGTGAATCAACAATACAAATACACCAAACAACCTTTAACTGATTTCTAAAATGAAAAAAGTTCTGATTCTGGGTGCCGGCCTTGTGGTAAAGCCAATTGTTACCCACCTGCTAAACAAAGGAATTCATGTAACGGTAGCCACCCGTACCAAATCCAAAGCCGAAGCCATGATTTCGGGTCACCCGAACGGTACCGCAGTTGCCTGGACTGTAGAAGATGAAGCCGGTCTTGATCAGATGGTTGCTTCACACGATTTGTCGGTCAGCCTGCTTCCGTATGCACACCACCTATTGGTGGCAAAATACTGCCTGAAGCATAAGAAAAACATGGTTACCACCTCTTATGTAAAACCTGAAATGCAGGCCCTGGACGCCCAGGCCAAAGAGGCTGGAATCATCATTCTGAATGAACTGGGTCTTGATCCGGGTATCGACCACATGTCGGCCATGCGCATCATCGACAATGTTCACAACCGCAACGGTAAAATCGAAGAGTTCTACTCCATCTGCGGTGCTTTGCCCGCCCCTGAAGTGGCCAACAATCCGTTCAAATACAAATTCTCCTGGAGTCCCAAGGGAGTGGTGATGGCCGGTAACAACGACGGAAAATACCTTCGTTATGGCAAGGTAGTGGATGTACCAACGGAGAATCTGTTCAAGAATCCCTTAAAGGTTGATTTCGACAAAGTTGGTATGCTGGAGGTTTATCCCAACCGCGATTCCATTTCTTACATCGACATCTACGGCATTCCCGAAACCAAAACCATGATGCGTGGCACCTTCCGGTTTAAGGGCTGGTGCGAAAGCATTGATGCCATGAAACAGCTCAGGCTGATTTCTTATGATAAGTTCGACATGACGGGCATGACCTATGCTCAGTTTATGGCCCACCAGATCGGAGCAGCCGATGCTTCTGATATTAAGACAAAAGTTGCTGATTTTCTGAAACTTGACGTGGATGCTCTGGCCATGACCGCCATCGAATGGCTGGGACTTTTCGATGACAAGGCCATGGACCGTGGGGTTGATTCACCGTTTGAAGTAACCAGCGACCTGATGATCAGTAAAATGGAACTCGGCATGAATGAGCGTGACATGGTTGTGATGCAGCATACCTTCCTGGCTTCCTATCCTGATGGAAGCAAAGAGGTGATCCGTTCGCGCATGCTCGATTTTGGTACTCCTGCTACCGACACCTCGGTTGCCCGCACTGTTGCACTTCCTGCCGCCATTGGGGTTGAGATGATCCTCAAGGGTGAAATCAGCGTAAAGGGTGTATTCAGGCCGGTTATTCCTGAAATCTACAACCCGGTGCTCGATGAACTCGAGAAACTGGATATCCGTATGGAAGAAGAATATGGGTTGCCGCTGAGCGAAAATATTGCTTAAGCATCCCTTAACTTTTTTATAATTTTGCATTCCGGCAGTTTTCTGTTTCTTCAGGAAGCTGCCGGTTAATTTTAAGGCACATCAAAAGAGATA
>CALMDN010000227.1 GCA_937864935.1 uncultured Bacteroidales bacterium | reverse complement strand
ATGGCCGGAAGGATACTTGGTTTTCTCATGGTACATGAATCCACCAGGATATCATTCGACGATCTGGTGAGGGGGTTGAAAGCCAGCAAAAGCAGCATCAGTACAAATCTGAAAGTGCTTCAGCAGATGAATTACCTCAGGGCTGTTTCCTTGCCCTACGACAGAAAGACCTATTATACGCTCAACAACAATGTTTCCTGGGCGGAACACATCAGGGCCCGTTCAGGGGCCATCGGACTGTTTACCCGGTTGTTTGAAAAGGCCCTGCAAATGCGTGGCAACAAAGCCGACAGCAGCGCAGAATGGCTCAGGATGGCCATGCGCTTCTATCATTTTTCCGAGCGGATGGTTCCGGTAATTATGGATGCCTGGGAAAAGGAACTGTCTCAGGATCATCCGGGGACAGCATCAGAAAACAGAGAAAGCATTTCAATACCAACCATCAACAATCCAGCCGATGAAACCCACTCTTAAACTTCTTATTGTAACGCTCTTCGTGATTTCAGAACTGGCCATTGCCCAGAATCCCCGCGAAATTATCAGCCGTATGGAAGATAAAATGAAGGGTGATGCCAGTTACATGGAGATGAACATGACCACCGTCAGACCCCGCTATACCAGGGATATCGGTATGAAAATCTGGAGCAAGGGTGACGACTATTCACTGGTATTCATTACCTCTCCGGCAAAGGATAAAGGAACCGGTTTCCTGAAAAGGAAGAAGGAGATATGGAATTACCTGCCTTCCATCGACAGAATGGTCAAAATGCCCCCGTCGATGATGTCACAGTCGTGGATGGGGTCTGATTTCACCAACGATGATCTTGTGCGCGGAAGCTCCAGCATCGATGATTTTACCCACAGGCTGCTGAGGACTGAAAAGATGGAAGGAACCGATTGCTACGTCATTGAGCTGATCCCGAAACCTGAATCATCGGTGGTTTACAGCAAGGTGCTGATGTGGGTGAGCAAAGACAGCTATCTGCAGCTCAGGACCGAGAATTATGATGAAGAGATGAATCTGGCCAGCACAATCATTCAGCGCAACATCATCAGGCTGGGCGGAAGGGAACTGCCGTCGGTTATGGAAATGATTCCGGCCGATAAAAAAGGCAACAAAACCATCATCACCATCACGAAAATTGAATTCAATCCCCCGCTCAGCGATGAGTTTTTCTCTGTTCAGCATTTAAAAAGCATCAAATAAAAGGCAGATCATCCTGAAAAGTAAAAGCAAAAGGACGTGAAAATTCTGGTCACACTTGCATGGCGCAACCTCTGGCGGAGTAAGAGAAGAACAATGATTACCATTGCTTCGGTATTTTTCGCCGTGGCCCTGGCCATCAATGCGCAGTCGTTTCAGCAGGGAAGCTATGAGCTGATGATCGACAACATGGTCAGGTTCAGTACGGGTTATCTTCAGATTCAGGATGTACTGTATGAGGAAGAGCCTTCGATGGACAATTCCCTGCTGGTAAGCGACAGCCTGCTGATTTCTGTCAGGCCGTTTTTGAAGCGGATCGCTTACACTGTTCCCCGCATCCAGAGTTTCGCCCTTGCGTCAACCGAAGCGGCAACCCGGGGAGCCATGGTCACAGGAATTGATCCGGAAACCGAGAACAGGTTCAACAGCCTGCCCGAGCAGGTGGTTGAAGGGCGTTACCTGGCCGCATCTGACCATGCAGTGCTTGTGGCAGAAGGCCTTGCCGGATTGCTGAAGACCCGTGTCGGCGATACCCTGGTGCTGATTGGCCAGGGCTACCAGGGCAGCATGGCCGCCGGTAAATATCCCGTAAAAGGGATTGTGCGTCTGAGGATTCCCGAACTGAACAACAATGCCGTCTACATGCCTTTGTCAGCTGCGCAGGATTTTTATGGAGCCGAAAACAGGCTGACTTCCCTCATCGTCATGCCGGCAGATCCCGGCGATGCTGACCGGCTGACAGAAGATTTAAGTGCGGCCGTTGACAGTAACTGGTATGTGGTCAGATCCTGGAAATACCTACTTCAGGATCTGCTCAGTCTGATGGAGTTTGATACAGCCAGCAATATGGTGATCATTTATATTCTCTACATTGTGATTGCATTCGGTATTTTCGGAACCATACTTTCGATGATGATCGAACGGAACGCCGAATTTGCCATGCTGATTTCGCTTGGCATGAAACGACGCAGGCTCGCCATGGTGTGCCTGCTTGAGAGTCTTTTCATCAGTTTTACGGGAGCCATAGCCGGGGCGGTGCTGGCCCTGCCTGTGGTGGCCTGGTACCACCACCATCCGATACCCCTGAAGGGTGATCTTGCCGAAATGATCCTTCAGTACGGTTTTGAGCCGGTATTGCCATTTTCCGCTGACCCAAAGATTTTCCTAACCCAGGCGCTGATAGTTTTTGTCATGGCTGTAATCATCGGCTTCTATCCGGTGTATAAAATTTTCAGAATGAAAACCGTTGAACGATCAAACCGCTGACCCATGAAAACCATCATCGTGATCTCATGGCGCAATGTCTGGCGTAACAAGCCGCGAAGCCTTACCATCCTCCTGGCCATCGCCGTGGGACTGTGGGGTGGTATTTTTGCCACATCCATTTCAGCCGGAATGATGAAACAGCGGTTTACCAGTTCCATAGAAACCCAGGTGTCGCATCTTCAGGTGCATAACCCTAAGTTTTTAAAGGATGACAACATCCGCTACGGAATCCTCAGGGCTGATCAGATTGAAAGGGTCCTGGCGCAGGATTCTTCGGTGAAGGCTTTTTCATCAAGAACAATGGTCAACGGGATGATTGCCACGGCTACCCTGACCAAAGGCGTCAGAATCCTGGGCATTAACCCGGTTCAGGAGGCAGCCACAACCCGGCTCTCAACGACCGTTATTTCCGGCACTTACCTTACCGCGGGCGGGCGTAATCCGGTACTGATCGGCAAAAAACTGGCAGACAAGCTCAGGCTGAAGCCCGGATCAAGGATCATTCTCACTTTTACAGATGTTGAAGGCGAGATTGTCAGCGCCTCTTTCCGGGTTCAGGGGATCATCCGGACAACCCACAGCATGCTCGACGAGACACAGGTATATGTCAGGCAGCGCGATCTTCAGACCCTCACGGGTGATGAGTCAATCATCAACGAGATAGCGGTGCTGATGCACAACATTGATCAGGTGAACCCGGCGGTTGAAGCCCTGAGAAAGCAGTTTCCTGAAAGTGAAATACGATTCTGGGGGCAGATCTCCCCCGATCTGCTTTATATGAATGAAATGGCGGGTGCCACGATGATGGTATTGCTCGTGATCATCATGCTGGCGCTGGCTTTCGGATTGCTCAACACCATGATGATGACCGTTTTCGAAAGGACAAGGGAGCTGGGTATGCTGATGGACGTGGGGATGAACAAGGTAAAAGTCTTCTCTATGATCCTGCTGGAAACCACTTTCCTGACAATCACCGGAGCCCTGGCCGGCGGAATCCTTTCGGGAATCACCATTTATATTACTTCGCACACGGGCATTGATTTCTCAGGCGTCGGGGGAAACACCCTCTCTGATTACGGAATCAGTGCTGTAGTTTATCCTGAGCTTTTTCCCGGGTTCGCCGAAAACATCGTGTTGCTGGTCTTGCTGACCTCGGTGCTCTCAGCCTTGTACCCTGCAATGAAAGCATTAAAGCTCAGGCCTTCGGAAGCAATCCGGTAAACTTCGTTCAGAAAAAACACAGAGTCATGAAAGTTATACGCACCCACGATCTTTCAAAAACCTACAATCACCTGGTGGTTCCGGTAAAAGCGCTGGTTAATGTGAATCTGGAGATCTCAGAAGGTGAATTCACCGCCATTGTGGGACCTTCGGGAAGCGGCAAAACCACCCTGCTGAATATGCTGGGAGGCCTGGATCAGCCGACTTCCGGTAAGATATTCATCGACGACACCGAGATTACCGGTATGAAAGAGAGCCGGCTGATTGATTTCAGGCTGCGCAACATCGGGTTTGTTTTTCAGTCCTATAACCTGATCCCGGTACTCACGGCCATCGAGAACGTGTCCTTCATCATGCTGTTGCAGAATTATCCGAAAGACAAAATGGAGAAGAGGGCCAGGGAACTGCTTGAACAGGTTGGCCTGGCCGACAAGGCGGATGTGCGTCCGCAGAAACTCTCGGGCGGACAGCAGCAGCGGGTTGCGGTTGCCCGGGCGCTGGCTTCCAATCCCCGTTTTGTGCTGGCCGATGAACCCACAGCCAACCTCGATACACAATCGGCTTTCAACCTGCTCGACATCATGCTCAGGCTGAACAGGGAAGAGAACATCACCCTGCTGTTCTCCACCCACGATCAGCGGGTGATCGACCGGGCACGACGCGTGATTACCCTGGTGGATGGCAGCATTGTTGAAGATCAGCATTTTGAAAAGTGATGGGCGTCAGAGGCAGAACGAAATCCCTTGCGCTGGCAATCTTTGTCTCGTTTTCCGCCGTGCTTGCTGCCCAGGATACCGACACGGCAAAGGTGCTTACCTGCAGCGGCTACCTCAGGGAGCTTCCCTACCTCAGCCTGGTCAGAGGCGGAAATGCTTCGTTTGAAAACCTGGCTACCTTCAGGTTCAATGTTTCTGCCCGCATCAGCAACACCACACAACTTCGGCTTGAACTCAGAAACCGGGTGATGGCCGGGCAAACCCGATGGGGATTGCTGGCCGGCGAATCCTCCTTCAGGAAAGGCAACAACTGGCTTGACCTTTCGGTGGCTGAGAAATTCGGCAACGATCACGGTCTCATCCATCTGATGGCCGATCGGTTTTACCTGGAGCACAGCCGTGATAAGTGGCAGTTCAGGGCCGGACGGCAGCGCATCAACTGGGGAATCAATATGGTGAGCAATCCCAACGATCTGTTCAACACCTATTCGTTTTTCGATTTCGACTATCCCGAAAGGCCGGGGGCTGATGCCGTCAGGGTGCAGTATTTTCCATCGGGGATGAACCGTCTGGAAGCCGCTTTTGCTCCGGCCGGCCGCATCGCGGAATCCATCGGAGCCTTGCTGTATGCGTTCAATTTAAAGGGGTATGATCTGCAGTTTATCGCCGGGTATTACCGCAACCGCCTTGCACTGGGCGGCGGATGGGCCGGCCACCTGGGGCCTGCCGGTTTCAAGGGCGAAATTACCTGTTTCAGCCAGGCCGGCAGTCTCAGCAGTTACCACTTGGTTGCAGCGGCATCGGCCGATTACATCACGAAGAATGGGTTGTACCTTGTGGTGGAAGGGCTTTACAAC
>CALMDN010000226.1 GCA_937864935.1 uncultured Bacteroidales bacterium | reverse complement strand
CTCTACCAACAACTGCTATAAAATTGCTTCACCCAATTCGTCTTCAGAGTACTTTGTGGTTGAATACAGAAAAACAGGCGGTACCTTTGAAGGTTCCCTGCCAGGTTCCGGACTGATTGTTTACCGCATTGATCCCAGCCTGGACGGCAATGCCGATGGTCCTCCCGATGAAGTTTACATTTACAGACCCAACGGCACCACCACCGTGAACGGAAGTCCCTGGAGTGCCTACTTCTCCTCCGCAAGTGGGAGAACAGCCATCAACGACGGAACAAATCCATCTTCATTCCTGCAGAATGGTTCACCCGGGGGCCTGAACATCTACAATATCACTGCTGCCGGTTCAACCATCTCGTTTACGGTTGGAATGAGTACCGTAGCCAATCCGGCCTCTTTTACAGCCCTTCCGGTGGGTGAATCAGAAATCGACCTGCAATGGGTTAAGAATGGTTCAAACAACAATGTGGTACTCGCCTACAACACCACTTCAACATTCGGCATACCACAAACCGGATCAGATTACACAGCCGGATCTTCCATCCCGGGCGGAGGAACCGTCATTTATGCGGGGGGGAATACCACTTTCAATCACACCCAGCTGTCAGCCGCTACCACTTATTACTACAAACTCTGGTCAGTCGACGGAACCCTCACCTATTCAACCGGAGCGAGCACGAATGCCACCACGGGCTGCGGGCAGATCTCATTACCCTATGCCCAGGATTTCAGTGCGGCAGAATTCCCGGCCTGCTGGAGCCAGCAGGTGGAAGGAACCAATGTTACCCCCAACTGGACCGTATCCGGCACCAGCAACGCCGGAGGAACAGCAAACGAAATGGTTTCAGGCTGGCAGGACCACAACCCGGCTACCAACCGTCTGGTGAGTCCCCCGATCAACACCCTCGGGGTTTCAGAGCTGCTGCTTTCGTTCAGGCACCTGCTCGACAATTACGGCCCCGGGGCTACCCTCAGGATACAGTCGAGCAGCAACGGCACTACCTGGAACAATGAAGCCTGGTCGCTGGCTACCAGTGCATCGGGCAACGTAGGACCCGAACTTGTGAATACAACCATCCTTTCAAATCTGAATTCGGCGACCACCTACCTGGCCTTCACCATTGAAGGCAACCTTTACCAATATGATTACTGGTATGTCGACGATGTGGCTATCACTGCTACAGGAGTTCAGAGTTATATCGTAACAACACTCGCCCTGCCTGCAGAAGGAGGATCCACCTCCGGAGGCGGAAGTATTCCTGCAGGAACGGAAATCACCATTACCGCCTCACCGGCAGCAGGATATAACTTCGTAAGCTGGACAGAGAACGGAAATGTGGTATCTGCGAGTCCGGATTATACCTTCATCGTCAACGGTGACGTGACCCTCACCGCAAATTTCGAACTCCAGCAGTTTGTTATATCCGCAACAGCTTCGCCCTCCGAAGGAGGTACAACCTCAGGATCCGGCACTTACAATTATGGCGAAACGGTCACCGTTACGGCTGCACCCAACTACGGTTTCAGCTTTACCAACTGGACAGAAAACGGCAATGTGGTATCCGCTGATGCGGGCTATAGTTTTACTGCCGTGAGCGACAGAATACTGCTTGCCAATTTCCAGCCCTTACAGTACAGCATAAGTGTTCAGGCCAGTCCGTCGGAAGGAGGCTCGGTTGGCGGAGGCGGCAACTACGCCTATGGCAGCCAGGCAACGGTAACAGCAAACAATGCAGGTGGCTGGTCGTTCATCAACTGGACCGAAAACGGCAATGTGGTTTCCACCGCAGCCAGCTATACATTCACCGTTACCGGCAACCGAAGCCTTACAGCCAATTTCAGCGAAACAACGGTGAATTACACCATTTCCGTTGAGGCTGAACCCTCGCAGGCAGGCACCGCAACCGGAGGCGGAACCTATGCTTCAGGTGCAAGCGCCACCCTGGAGGCATTGACAAATGAAGGCTGGGAATTTATCAACTGGACTGAAAACGGAATGGTTGTTTTTGCAGGGAGCGTATATACGTTTACGGTGACATCAGACAGAAGTCTGACAGCAAATTATGTCCGACAGTATACCATATCCACCGATGTTACGCCTGAACCCGGCGGTTATACCACGGGACAGGGCAAGTATCAGCAGAATTCGGTCGTAGTTCTGAATGCCTATGCAAGCAGTGGCTATGCCTTCCAGTATTGGTCTGAATCCGGGAACATCGTGTCAACAAATTCAGAATATTCCTTTACCGCCAACGGGGACCGTAACCTGACAGCAAACTTCTATCTGCCTGTCGGAGTTGGGAGAAACGACTCCCGGGGATTTGACATTTATCCGAATCCTTCCTCCGGCCGTTTCATTGTTGAGTCATCCTCTGCCTCAGCACCTTCCGTTACCAGTGTGAGTGTTATCTCCCTCACCGGCAATGAACTGTATGCTAGTCCGGCCATGGACCCGGTGAGAAAAACCACACTTGACCTGACCCATCTGCCAGCCGGCATCTACTTTGTGAAAATCGGCACCCCGGACAATGAATTCACCATTTCCAGGATCGTCATCAGAAAATAGCTAAACTTACCGGATAACCTGACTGAGTGAGAGCAGCAACAGCAGGCCGGCGGATCAGTGATCCTGCCGGTTTTGCTTTTTTCCCGAGCCCGGAGGCCCTCAAAATGCTTCCCGGCTTGTTGAACCGCTGAACATTTACCGGCCTGATCTGTTAATCAAAAGATAGTATTTTCATACCTTAGCCCAAGAGAAATTTCAATTCCACAGATCGGTCGCAATGCCACATTATCACACTTTGGGAACCATTCCACCCAAGCGCCACATTCAATTCCGGAAGCCTGACGGCACCCTGTATTCAGAACAGCTTGTTTCAACCGAAGGTTTTTCCGATGCCTATTCACTGACATATCATCAATACCCGCCCACTCTGGTAACATCCATTGATGATCCGGTGGATGTGACACCTGAAATTGCAGTTCAGAACAACATGCGTCACCGCAGTTTTCAGGGGTTCAGGGTTAAACCGGCCGATGATTATCTCGAGAGCCGGATACCGGTGATGGTAAACAACGATCTTTGTATTTTACTGGCTGCACCGCGAAAATCGGTTTCGGATTATTTTTTCAAGAATTCCCAGGCTACCGAAATGATCTTTGTACATGAGGGATCAGGCACCCTGAAATCGATGTACGGGGAGCTCAGGTTCGGCTACGGAGATCACCTTATCATTCCGCGCGGCATCATCTATCAGCTTGAATTCGACACACCCGACAACCGCCTGTTCATCGTTGAATCCTACAGCCCGATCCGCTTCCCGAAGAAATATGTAAACAAGCTGGGCCAGCTGGAAGAACATGCCCCTTTTTGTGAGCGCGACATCCGCAAACCAAACAAACTTGTTACCCACGATCAGAAAGGAGATTTCAGGGTGATTGTGAAAAAGGAAAATCAGCTTTTCCCCTATCACTTTGCCAGTCACCCCTTTGACGTGGTGGGATGGGATGGCTATCATTACCCCTATGCCTTGTCGATCCACGATTTTGAACCCATTACCGGCAGGATTCATCAGCCACCACCTGTACATCAGACCTTCGAAGCCCACAACTACGTGATGTGTGCCTTTGTGCCGAGGCTCTATGATTATCACCCCCAGTCAATACCCGTGCCCTACAACCACAGCAATGTAGATTCCGATGAGGTACTCTATTACGTTGACGGAGATTTCATGAGCCGCAAGCATGTCGACCGCGGGCAGATCACCCTGCACCCGATCGGGATTCCGCATGGACCACATCCTGGCACTGTGGAGAAGAGCCTGGGTGCGAAAGAAACCCGTGAGCTGGCTGTAATGGTCGATACCTTCAGACCACTCTGGCTTACGCGGCAGGCCATCGAAATTGAAGATCCGGATTACCACAAATCCTGGATTGAATAAACAGGCTGGCCGGTGACAACCCGCAATAAATACTATACCATCAAAGACACAATTTAAATTAAGCGATCATCATGAAAGAAGATTTTCTGCCCATCAATGGCACCGATTATGTGGAGTTTTATGTTGGCAATGCCAAACAGGCCGCTTTCTATTACCAGACTGCCTTCGGATTTCAGCCGCTGGCTTATGCAGGACTGGAGACGGGGCTTAAAGACCGCACTTCGTATGTGCTGGT
>CALMDN010000225.1 GCA_937864935.1 uncultured Bacteroidales bacterium | reverse complement strand
GGCAATTACATTGAATTTATTCCACAGGTTGCTGGCATTGCCAATCGGGAAATAGATCTCGTAATAAAACAATACTGAATCGATGTTGAAATGCGAGGCAGTCAGGGCTTCTGTAAACTGGTACAGCAGGTAAACCACCAGATAAGCCATAAGGAAAAATCCCAGTGAATTCAGCATCGCAAAAAACTCCGATCTCAGGGCTGAAAACACGGCATGTTTGTCTTCCGGTTTTCTGTCGAGGATAATTACCTGGGGTTCATTCCTTTTCGGGTTTCCAAAGAGATAACGGTAGATTGACCGCTTCTTTTTTCTGACCGGAATCGCTTCTTTTACTTTGATATCAGGATTGATAAGCAACGAAATGTCATCGGCACGTCCTTTGTGTTTCCGGAACTGAAGAAGCCTCCTTCTTCCCGTATATTTCTTTCGCTTAGGTTCCGGAACCGGTTTGGGAAATACCAAAGGCTTCTGCTGAGGAAATGGTGAATCTCCTGTTTCAGCAACTGTTGCGGCTTTTTGCCGCTTTCCCTGACTTTTCCCGGAAAAGAAACTAACAATCCGGTTTAATAACTTCTGAAACGCTGATTTTTGGTGGCCTCTCCCCGGCATAAAACCCTCTTTTTATAATTTACTTAATCAGTTCAATAATTCTCAGATAGTCGTCGTGCGTAAGCTTGTGAACAAAGGTAGCCGCCCGGTTATGAATCATTACGCGTAAAATTTCATTGTAATCGATGTTTCCGGGGACTGCCTGACTCAGGCTAACCGGACACCCGATGGAACTGAAGAATTCCCTGAAGCGGCTGATGGTGGTATCAACATCCGGGGTTCCGAATACATTTTCTCCGAGCATGGATATCCTGTGACCGAGGTTCTCTTTCTGTAACTCCATCCAGGCAGGGTAAACAATGGTGAGTGAAGCCCCATGAGGAACATCGTAAAGCAACGAAAGTATATGCCCTATGCTGTGAACTCCCCAATCCCCCGATGTCCTTCCATACATGGTCATCCCGTTTAAAGCCATGGTAGCCGCATACATGATTTTTGCCCTCAGCCTGTAATCAGAAAGATTGTTCATCAGTTCAGGACCATACTCAACTGCTTCTTTGATTATGGCGAAAATAAAGCGATCGGTAAGGGTGGCATCTTCTCCTTTGCCGAAATAAGCCTCAAGGCTGTGTGCAATCAGATCGGCGATTCCATAAGCTGTATAACCGGCCGGGACCGTTGTGGTTAGCTGAGGATCAAGAAAAGAATGTTTCGGATAAATCAGTGGGCTGGCGTAACCGTTCTTGTTCTCTGTTTTATGGTTTGTAAGCACGGCGAACTGGTTCATTTCAGTACCTGTAGCCGCCAGGGTAAGCACAGCAATCAGCGGGACCGCTGTTCTGGGCATCATCTTCCTTTCAAAGAATCCCCAGGCTGGTGCTTCTACCGGTATGGCTATCGAAATGATCTTGGCCGAGTCGATCACACTCCCGCCTCCGACCGCCAGGACCACATCTACCGAATGCTCACGGCCGATGGCTGCTGCGGCATCCACATCCTCAACAACCGGATTGGATCTGATGCCGCTGTATTCGTACACTTCGGCACCCAGCTGGTTGAGCTGCTGCATAACAGTATCGTACAGGCCACTGCTTTTAATGGACTGCTTACCATACACAAGCAAAACTTTTTTCCCGAAACGGCCTACTGTAGTCCCCAGCTGGCTCAGTACATTTTTACCAAAATGCAGTGAAGTCGGGTTGTATGCTGTAAAATTTTCCATCTCACTTACGCTTTTTTGTTTGCCGGTTTCATCCCTGGTGCAGGATCATCGAGGATAAAATCCATTTGTTTTTTTTGTAAATCAACATGTTTAACTTTAATCCTCAGGGGAGCTCCAAGCTTGAACTCACGGCCATAGTGCTGGCCGATAACCCTGTAATTGTCATCGTCGAGGTAATAAAAATCATCATCGAGGTATTTAAGTGAAATCATACCCTCGCATTTACTGCTCTCAAGTTCTACAAAAATACCCCATTTGCTGACCCCCGAGATCAGTCCGTTGAATGATTGACCGATTTTATCCTGAAGGAACTCTGCCTGTTTATACTTAACAGATGCCCTTTCAGCTTCAACTGCTTTACGCTCCATATCAGAGCTGTGGGTGCAGTATTCTTCGTATTCATTCTGGCTTACCGATGGCTTACCGGCAAGATATCTTTCGAGCAGGCGGTGAACCATCAGATCAGGATAACGCCGGATGGGTGAGGTAAAATGGGTATAATGCTGAAACGCCAGTCCGTAATGCCCGATGTTGACTGTTGAATACACCGCCTTTGCCATGGTTCGTATGGCTATGGTCTCAATCATGGTTTTCTCGCCCTTACCGGCAATCTGTTCAAACAGGTTGTTGAATGATTTCGCCAGTCCTTTGCGTGATCCGGTATTCATCTTATACCCAAGCTTATTCAGGAATTCTGAGAACTTCTGAAGCTTCTCCTGATTGGGTTCATCATGGATGCGGTAGACAAAGGTCCGGGGCTTTTTATCGTCCTTTTTTCGTCCTATCAGTTCAGCAACACGCCGGTTGGCCAGCAGCATAAAGTCTTCGATGAGCATATTGGCTTCCTTCTGCTCCTTCACATAGGTATCCACCGGCTTTCCCTTTTCATCGAGGATGAACTTTACTTCCTGACTGTGGAAGGCAATGGACCCTTTTCTGAAGCGCTCTTCGCGCAGCAGGGTAGCCAGCCTGTTGAGCACCATCAGTTGTTCCTTGTAATCTCCTTCAGCACCTTCAATCATCAGCTGCACCTCTTCGTAATTGTAACGCCGCTTACTCCGTATAATCGTCTTGCCATACCATTCCGAGAGAACGGTGCCCTTATCGTCGATGTTGAAGACTGCCGAAAAACACAGCTTGTCTTCATCAGGCCGCAACGAACAAACCTGGTTGGAGAGTTTCTCCGGAAGCATGGGGATGGTTCTGTCGACCAGGTATACTGAAGTACCTCTGTCATAGGCTTCGCTGTCGATGGCTGTTCCCGGAGTAACATAGTGCGAAACATCCGCGATATGCACCCCTACCTCCCAGTTACCGTCTTCGGTTTTTCTGAGTGAGAGGGCATCGTCGAAATCCTTGGCATCGGGCGGATCAATGGTGCAGGTCCACAGGTCCCTGAAATCGCGGCGGGATCCGATATCAGCTGCACCGATGGTTACCGGAATCCTTTCAGCCTCCTTCAGTGTTTCAGGTTTAAACTGAAGCGGAAAGTCGAAGGTTGCCAGTATCGAATTCATTTCAACATCGTTGTTGCCTGGCTGGCCCAGCACCTGAACGATTTCACCGAAAGGATTTTTGGAGTGCTCAGGCCAGTCGGTCATGCGGGCAATGGCTTTCTGCCCGTTTCTGGCATTGCGCAGCGACTCACCTGGTATAAAGATATCCACCGGGATGGAGACGTCATCGGGTACCAGAAAAGCAAATTTCCCGCTGATCTGAACCGTACCCACGAAACTTGTTCGTGCCCTTTTCACAACTTCAACGATCTGCCCTTCTGTTTTCCGGCCTTTACGCATCGGAAACAGATGAACCTTTACTGTATCACCATGCAGGGCATGACCTGTATTGCTTGCGGCAACGAAAACATCTTCATCAAGTTCAGGAACCGTGATGTAGGCTTTACCGGTTTGTTTCATATCTACCACCCCGGTAACCGATGTCTTGAGTATTTTGTCGGCCAGCAGTTCGGGGTTGTATTTATACTTCCCGCGGTTAAGCTCTATAATTGTTCCTGCCCTCGTCATCGATTCAAGTGCCTGGTTTACCAGAGCGCGCGTAACTTTATCGGTAACGCCCAGCATTTTTGAAACCTGACGATAATTGAAAGCCTTGAATGGATTTGCCAGAAAAAGGGCCTCTATCAGTCCAAATACCGGATTGGTAGCCGGGGCGCTCTTTTTTGAAGTTTTTTTTCGGGGCATAAGGAAAATTTGGTTTGTAAAGTTAGTGAAAAGCCTGATACCGGTCATGGAAATCCGTCATAAACAGCCCTTTCAGCCTTCCTGATTTTCTTTGCTGCGGCCAGTTACCTTTTGATAAAAGAGAGATAAACAATCAAATGCCAGAAAAACATCCTGTTAATCCCTGGACGTTGCTGAATGGGAAACAGGTAAACTACTAATACTACCGGGACTATGGAAATGAACAAAAAACGAATTCTGCTGGCAGAGGACAATGCAATCAATCAGAAAGTTGCCTTGCTGATGCTCAAGAAATACGATCAGTCAATTGATATTGCTGACAACGGGCGCATTGCTGTTGAGAAATTTCTCCAGTATAACTACGATCTTGTGCTGATGGACCTGCACATGCCCGAGCTGGATGGCTTTGAAGCCACCATGCAGATCAGGGAGATTGAAAACAAGGAGAAACGGGAAACGAAGGTTAAAATCTATGCCATGACGGCGAGTTCCATTTCTGATGAAAGCGAGCGTTGTTATGCGGCTGGAATGGATGGCTACATCAGCAAACCTTTCAAGGCTGAAGAGGTCATCAATGTTTTAACTTAGTTTCTGTACCGGGGATTGATGCAATAAGCCGCCGTGTATATTCATCAGCCGGATTGGCATACACGAAATCCGCCTCCCCTGATTCAACCATTTTTCCACCCTTCATTACCAGCATTCTGTCTGACATAAACCGTACGACCGAAAGATCGTGCGATATAAATATGTAGGTCAGCCCGAGGTTTTTTTTCAGGTCATTCAGCAGGTTAAGCACCTGAGCCTGCACCGAAACATCCAATGCTGATACCGATTCATCACAGATAATAAAATCAGGTTCCGTGGCCAGTGCCCGGGCAATGCAGATTCGTTGCCGTTGCCCCCCAGAAAACTGATGCGGATAACGATCAAAATCTGAACCCTTCAAACTGACCTTCTCAAGCAATTCCAAAGCTTTCTGTCTCCGCTGTGCTT
>CALMDN010000224.1 GCA_937864935.1 uncultured Bacteroidales bacterium | reverse complement strand
TCTGAAAAAATGAAAGTGGCCCGATATTAAAGGTCAGATCTTCCATCCGTTCGCTCATGAATGCCTTTCCTGAATACAATACCGGCTCCAGATCCCCGATGGTGTCGTTGTGCTTTTGGTTGATCACATAATAAAGCGAGCTGATTTGCGGAAATTCGTTTTTCAGAAAGTGCATCACCATCTCAACAATGCCAGCATCATCGGTTCCGAAAACCATGATGATCATCAGATCACCGGTGTTTGAGTTTCTCACAATCAGGTTGCGCAGGTCACCTTCAAACTTCCTGATGTCGTAGAAAGAAAGATGGTTCTCCAGGGCAAACTTCTTCAGGGAGAGGCGGATAACGTTGGTTGGCTCCTGCTGAAGATAGCATTTTTCAATGTCGAGTATCTTGTCAAACATTCCCGGGATATGAAATCCAAGGGCATTCATATCAGGCCTTATGTTGTCGGGGTTCATCTCCGCCTGGGTCAGCCAGCGATGAGGAGAAAAGGTGTATTCCAGCTTATTGCGGTAATGCTCGGTTGATCCTGAGGCAATGATTGGCTTTATTTCAGGATACTCAAGATGACCGATGCGGCTGAAGCTGTCGGAGACCTGCTTCTGCTTGTACCTGAGCTGATCAGCATACGCCATCCCCTGCCAGCGGCAGCCACCGCACAACCCGAAATGTGAGCAAACCGGTTCAACACGAAGGGGTGAATAGCGATGAAACCGGATGGCCCTGCCTTCGAAAAACCTTCTTTTCCGCGAAACAATTCTGATATCGCAGACATCCCCCGGCACAACAAAAGGAACAAAAATTACCATATCGTTGTGGCGTGCGATGGCATTGCCTTCAGCGCCTGCGTCAATTATTTCAATGTTATCGAGCACCATCGGCCCTTCCTTTTGTTTCCTGCCCATTTTCTGAGATTATCCGCGACAAAAGTACAACATTCATACCGATGATCCGAAAAACAACACAGGCTGCCCGTAACGGTCAGCCTGTGCAGAGAAGTATGCAGTATTGGATTTACTTAACCGTGTAGGTCATGTTGGCAAGGTTCACCCTGATGGTGTAAGTGCCGGCACCTGCGGGACATGGAATTGCAGGAGGATCGGGAACAGATTCAGTCGGACGGAAGGCAAGATTTCCGCCTTCACCGGTTCCGGCTGCATCGGTTCCGTATTGCGGAGCCCACTGACCGAGGGTTTCGATAAACTTGAAGAACTTACCGCTTCCACCAAGTGCAGTGGTAATTTCGAAGATACCTGGACCAACCTTGGTCATTGGTAAGGCTGCGGTGTTGTCCCATCCCGGTGTAGTTCCGTCACCCAGCAGATAGAGGGTCTCAGAAGCCTTGGTAATGGTATAGGTAAGTGCAGCAGTGTCGGCAACAACACGGTATTCACCGGCGAGCTCCGGTGCCGGAATCGCAGCAGGATCAGGTTCAGATTCAGTCGGGCGGTATGACAGCGGTCCGCTTTCACTGGTTCCGGTAGCATCGGTTCCCCATTGCGGGGCCCACTGACCACGAACCGAGATGAACTTGAAATACTTTCCGGCGCCAGCCAGAGAAGCAACAATACCAAACTGTGAGCCACCCAGGTGGGTCATCTCCAGTGCATTCACATTGTTCCATCCAGGTTCGGTGGCATCGCCGAGCATATAGATCGGTTTTACCACGATGATGTCGGCATAAGGAGTAATCGTAAGCTTTGTAATGGCGGATACGACATCCTCATACTCAGCAGTAGGCACGATGGTAGCCATAACTCTGAAGACCAGGTTGTGGGCAACACCGGTTTCCAGGCCCATGAGGCCAACGAGCTTGGCATTCATCTGTCCGACAGTAAGGCTGAACGAGGTAGCTTCACCGGATGTCAAAGTAACCGGACTGGCGAAATTATCCGCTTCGGTATCCATCTGCAGGGTATAACTGATGGCTCCCAGCTTATCAGCGTTCATATATTCCCAGTTTCTGGCTGCATAGACATCATAGTCCACCTCAGACCAGGCGAAGTTGGCAAATACAGTCTCAGCAGCATCGTTCTCAAGAACGTAGGCTGTGTTATTTGCCGGAGAGGCCAACACCGGAACAGCACTTTTCGACATGTCAAGCACCGGCTCGTACCCCTCTTTTTTGCAGGAACTGAAAGCAACAATTCCGGCGAGGGCGATTATAAAAAACAGTGTTTTTTTCATAGTTTATTTTTTTAAAATCTTAATAACCAGTGTTTTGTTTCAGGTTTGGATTGGCTCCAAGGTCAGCTGATGGGATAGGATAAAGATTGCGGAACGATCCGGTTGCTGTACCTTCAGGAGTGCGTCCTTTCCATGGCCACAGATAGTCGGCAGTGGTGAACTTGTTGTAACGGATAAGGTCGGTACGACGGTGGCCTTCCCAATAGAGCTCACGGGCGCGTTCATCGAGGATGAAATCGAGGGTAAGCTGACCACTGGTGATGTTACCGAAGCTGTCGCCATAAGCCCTTGTCCTGAGCTGGTTTACATAATCCAGTGCAGTTCCTGCATTGCCTCCGCCACCGCGGAGTACGCATTCAGCATACATCAGATAAACATCGGCCAGACGGAACATCGGGTAGTCGGTGCAGACAAAATCAGGGTGCGGGCGTACTGCCGGGGAACCGTCAGCATTCACATTCTTGAACTTGGTGATGGCATAACCTTCGGTGAATTGTCCGATGTCAACAATGTCGAGTGACTGACCGTCTGTCCAGAACATGGCGCGGCTGTCGAAACTGGTACGCTCAAGGGTGTAGGTATAATCGGGTGTTCCGAGTTTCATCGTGATCACATAAGTACCAGCTTCAGGAACCGGGATGTTTTCTCCACCTGCTTCCAGTATGCCATCAAGGCCTGTGTCACCATAATTGATGTCCCAGCCATCGTTGGCGCGGAACTTAATGCTGGCGGCTGTAAGGTCGAGCATGGCTGACCAGAGCTTGGTTTCAGGGTCATAGGTCATGTTCTGATCTGTATCCCATCCGCCGGCAGTGCCATCACCGATCACGCCCCACTCGGTTTTCACCATGGTGTAGGTTAAGTCGTTGAGGTTCACATTCAGCTTGTAGTATCCGGTTTCGGCCGGGGCAATGTTTGCTCCGCCTGCTTCCAGGGTGCCGTCCATACCATCATCACCATAATTTACATCCCATGACGGGCCATCGGTGAATTTGAACTGTTTTCCGGCTTCAACATAGATGTATCCTTCGTAGGTGCCGTCGCTGTTTACTGAAGCAAGCTGGGTAGAGTTTGCAGGATCCCAGGTAGGTTCCTGATAATCACCCGGAACATAGATAACCGGATAATCAGCTTTGTGTTTGCGTGGCTTGGGTGAAGAATACAAACCGGCACTGGTTACATTCGGGTAGAATTTCTGAACCAGGGCTTTGGTGGTGCGGATACCGCCCCAACCTCCGCCAACGCCGAAGTCTGCAGCCGGCATGGTTCCACCGATCGCGGCATGGATCAGGTATACCATACCCCCAAATGAACGGGTGTATTCACCATCGTAATTGATCGAGAAGATGATCTCCTGGCTGGTGTTGTTGTCGGCCATGAAGTTGTTCTGATAGGCAGGTGCCAGCTGATAACCGGCATTGATTACCCTTTCGCAGTATGCCAGACATTCGGCATTCTTGTCCTGTCCGATGTAAACCGGGGCGTTCTGGTAAAGTTTTGCCAGCAGGGTCCAGGCTGCTGCCTGATCGGCACGGCCATACTCAAACCGGGGAGCGCCCAGCTTGTCTTCAATGGCTTTCAGTTCACTTTCGATGTAGGCAAAAAGCTCAGTCGGATTGGTTTGTCTGGGGAAGAATGCACCAGGAAGGTCGTCTTCAGTAACAAAAGGAGGATTGCCAAACAGATCGAGGGCATGCCAGTAAGCCAGAGCCCTGATAAAACGTGCTTCAGCATTGTATTTCTGGATATCGGCATCTGCATTACCATTGGTTACCCTGATGTATTCATTGGAGAGGGCGATGGTAAAGAAAATACGCGAATAAACAGCCTGAATAAACACGTCGTTCGGTGACCATGTCTGCCAGTGGAAATCCTTGATGGTAGCGTCGTTCCAGGCAATAACAGCCTCATCGGTTGAAAGCTCCTGGGCATTCCAGTACTGACGCAGGTAGTTGGAGAATCCTTCATCAATGCCGGCGATATCGGGCATTCCTGAAGGGCCCTGCTGACCGCTCACTGCAAAGGAAGCATACAGCTTGGCGAGTCCCTGAATGTATGCTTCCGGAGAATCATACACTGTGGCAGAGGTAGAAACATTTTTATCCAGTGGGGTGACATCCAGGTCCTTGATACAGGATGCCGTAATGACTGCCAGCAACAAAGCAGCCATCGATATTTTAAGGTACTTTTTCATAGCTGTATCGTATTAGAAGTTTAAGTTAACACCAAGAACAAAGGTTCTGGCACGGGGATAAAAATTGTTGTCAATTCCACCATCAACTTCAGGATCCTGACCGCTGTATTTGGATATTACAAAGGCATTCTGAACGGTAAAGGTGAAACGGGCATCCAGTTTGTCGTTCATCAGTTCGTTGAAGCTGTATCCTACGCTGATGTTATCCAGACGGAAGAATGAGGCATTCTCCACATAATAATCTGACCAGTACTGTGGTGTGTTGAATTTGGTGTCGTTCACAAGGGTGGGCAGGTTGTTGAAGAAACCTGACTGGTTATAAAGACTGTTGTAATTGGCCCTTTCAGCAGCAACGTTGTTGTAAACATAGTTGCCCAGGTTCACCCTGGCTGAGAAGGAGGCATCAAAGTTCTTGTACTGCAGACTTGATGACAATCCCATAGAGAAGTCCGGAGCCGGTTTGTTGTAGTGGTACTTGTTGTTGTCGTTACCGGCTACGTTTCCACCTTCCCCTGAACGGTCGATGTACAAGCCTTCAATCGGCATACCGTTAACATCGTAAACCTGCTGGAGAACATAGAATGAAAATGACGGGAATCCGACATTGTGGTTCTGAATGAAGTTACCCACACCACCACCGATACCGCCGGTAGCAACACCCGGAGCATCCGGATCGTCGTTGAGGGTGATCTTGGTGATTTCATTCCTGTTGTAAGAAACATTGTAACCAATGGTCCACAACACATCTTTGGTGATCACCGGTTTAACATTGATCATAAATTCAACGCCCCTGTTCTCAAGGCTACCGACATTGGTGGTCAGGTAATTTGAAAAGTTGGTACCAACAGGAATGGGAACATAACCGATCAGATCTTCCGTTTCTCTGAGGTAAAAATCTAACGCACCCGTTACCCTGTTATCGTAGAACCCGTAGTCGAGTCCGATATTATAGGTTGTGGTGGTCTCCCATTTCAGGTTGGCATCGTAGGCATTCGGACGCAGGGTCGGGTAAAAAGTATTGCCGAACTGATAGGAGGCCGTTGGCTGACTGAGCTGATAAAGGGCAAGATAAGGGTAGTAATCAGCGAAAAGATCACCAATATTCTGCTGACCTGTAATACCATAACCCAGACGAAGTTTAAGATCAGACAGGTTGTCAGCCTTTTTGGCAAAAGCCTCTTCGTTGATTTTCCAGGCCAATGCAGCAGCCGGGAAGAGTCCCCAACGGGTTTCTTCCGAGAAACGGGAGGAACCGTCATCACGAAGGGTGAAGGTAAAGAGGTACTTGTTGTTGAGGGTATAATTCAACCTTCCGAAGAATGATACCAGGAAGAGTTCAATGGGATACCTGCTTCTGTCCTGAATAATGTCGCCGGCGCCGTTGCGTGAGAAGTTAATCGATTCCCTATGGAAATGCTGCCATGAGTATCCGGCAGTAAAATCAAACTTACTCAGTATTGAAGGGACTTCCTTCATGTAGTTAAGGTAAAAGTCGAACAGCTCCATGCTTTTCTCCTGGGAATAGTCAATCTTCTGTCCGATACCCTGCCTGAAAGTCCAGGCAGCTTCGTTGGGTGCATTGTTGAATCCTTCGCTGCTCGATTTGTCGAAAGCAACATTCAGGTTTGCACGAAGTTCGGGAAGGAAATGGAATTTGTAATCAAACTGGGCATTCCCCAGATACCGGTTAACCGTTGATTTGTTATCGGTTTGCTCAATCAGGGCAACGGGGTTGCTGACACCGATGGGATTGGGATATCCGTTGGGGTTCATCGATCCGTCTTCGAGGGTGTCGGCGAGGTTCACCCAGGTGTGATAACCACCGAAACGGGTGTTTCCGTTGTTGATGGGCTGAGTAGGATCGTAAGCCATGGCTGATCCCACTGCACCCTGGTTACCGAAACCATACTTGGCCTGGCTGCCTTTGAAATTCAGGTCAACCTTCAGGTGATCCTTGAAAAGAACCGGATTCAGGGCAATGGCACCTGACAATCTGCTCATATCGGTTTTCTTGAGGATACCATCCTGGCTGGTGTAACCAACAGAAGCCCTGTAAGGAAGCTTTTTCACCGATCCAAGCAAACTGAGGGTATGGTCATGGGTAAAGGCTGAACGGTAAATCTCATTCTGCCAGTCGGTATTCTCGGTTCCCATCCTGTTTATGGCAGTGGGGTTCAGGCCGGAGAATCCCTTGCTGTACAAATCATTTACCA
>CALMDN010000223.1 GCA_937864935.1 uncultured Bacteroidales bacterium | reverse complement strand
ATCTATACCGGCGTAGGTTGCTTGCGGGGGAAGGTGTTTCAGGTTGTCGGCCGAACCAATGGAAACCTCCAGTACCTTGCTGTTGCTGCGGATTTCAAGCAGGTCGAGATACAGGGATTTGACTTTTTTTTCGGTGGTGCCTTTCAACCAGCAATATACCACAGTTGAAGCCCTGTAAAACCTGCTGATACGGTCGTAGAAACGGGAATACTTGAGATTATCACCTGTCATGGCGTCTTCCGTAAGAAAAACAGGAATCCCGCTGTTGATGTAGTACTTGTTCCCATTAGCCGGATTGAAGAGATAACCCCTGCCCATTTCCAGCACTTCCCGCGTGTACGGATCCTGAAGTTCTAAGCCAGCGGGGTCTGCTTTCATTCGTTACTGGATTTTGGAAGCTGAACAAAGGAAATTGGTTGCCCCGTAGGCATGAATTTCCACAAGGCTGAAACCAGAAGATTTCAGCAAGCGGCTTACCCAGGCCGGTGAATAGATTCTGCTGTCGCTGTTCCGGTTGTATTTGTGCATCAGGCTGGCAAACATGGGCCCGGTTTTCCTGAACCACTGATCCGCAATGATCAGTTTACCTTCAGGAGCCATCAGCCGGTGAATTTCAGACAGAACGGCTGAATGGTCTTCTACCAGGTTAAAGATTCCTACACAAAGAATTGTTGAGAAAGAATTGTCATTCCACGGCAGAGGCTGTTTCTCATCCCGTTTTCCGATGGTTGTTACGCTTGCATCAATTTCTGAAAGTCCTGAAAAACCACCCATGGGGTCTGTATTGACCAGATGGATCCTGGCATCTACCTGTTGAGCATTTATTCCTCCGCTGCTGAACTCAAGGATGACATCATTGCGGTTAAAGTTGAATTTGTTGAAAATCTGCAGATAGAGTGCGCTGCGGTGTTCATAGTTTGCCGGAACTCCGAAGAAATAGCTTCCCGGGTCGGTGGTTTGGATCTGATTCAGCATACAGAGATATATTTAAAATGAAACAATAACAACTTTCAGACCATTTTTATTATCGGATTAACACATTTTAAGGAAAACCCCTGGTAAAGCTGGTCAGAATACCCCAAGCTTCAGGTTCAATGATCCGGAAAGTCCGTTGAGAAGGTACTCACGGCTGCCTTCAATGTCGATGGCGTTGGTAAACCTGTAACTGATACCGGCACCCATTCTGATGTATCTGGAAAGGTTAAACTCGAGTTCAACTCCGGGTTCTATCACGAAGAAGGCATCACTGGTCAATATATGGTGACCTGAATCATACTCAAAGTCTTCCCAGTCGTATTCTTCTGTTTCTTCGGAGAAAGCAACGCCACCGGCTCCGATCAGCACAGGAAATGAAAGATGGACAGGAAAATCCGGAGCGAAAACCGGTTCCAGCAAAAGGCCACCATATCCGCCTTCGATAAAATAGCCATCGGGGCTGATATCCGGGCGGTCGTGGTTCAATCCGTAAAGCCAGTCGGAAAAACCGGCTCCGGCAATACCAATCGAAAAGCTGTGTCCAAGACGGGCAGCCAGCCTGAACTGACCAAACAACGCATTGTTGTCGTTGATGATGGTATTTCCGAAACCCAGGGAAACGTAGCCTCCCAGTGCATCCTGCTGGTTGCCGAAAACGGTGGCAAACTGTTCATCCTGATCAGGGTTCTGCTGCTGGGCTACTACCGTTAATGAAAGCAGTAAAATAAAAGCGGAGAGAACTAATTTTGTATTCATGATTGTATAAGTTTGTTGTGATGTGGCAAAAGTAGAACAGCCTTATGCACACCAAAACTTTTAATCGGTGAACCGCAGAAAATCCAGCATGAATGGTAAAAAAGAACGGATGAATAATCAGGTGAGAAAAACTAGCCTCCCTTACAAAACATCAGCCCGCTGGCGATACTGTGAATCAGGGTTAAGCCTGCAACCGGAACCAATCATTGACTAACTTTGCCGTGCAGCAGAAACCTGAAAATTGAGCCCAACCCTTAATCATCAGCCTTCCGATTCCGTTAGCCCGGGTTTCATCCGTTCATTGAGACACAGGAATTACCGGCTTTACTTCTTCGGGCAGCTGATCTCATTGCCCGGGAACTGGATTCAAAACATTGCCCTGGGGTGGCTGGTTTACCGCCTTACCGATTCAGCTCTGCTGCTGGGGATTGTGGGTTTCTCAGGACAAATCCCTTCACTTTTTCTTACACCGCTGGCCGGAGTTTTTGCCGACCGGACCGGCCGGCGCAAAATCCTGATTGCTACCCAGTCGGTGTCGATGGTAATTGCACTGGCTGTTTCTGTACTTGTTTTTACCGGCCAGATCAAAGTGTGGCATATTGTCCTGTCAGCGGTTCTCAATGGCATTTCAGTTGCTTTTGACACGCCGTTCAGGCATGCCTTTCTGGTGAATATGGTACCCGACAAAAAAGACCTCCAGAATGCCATCGCCCTCAATTCAACTCTTTTCAACACCGCAAGGTTTGCCGGACCGCCGCTGGGCGGGCTGTTGGTTGCCATCTCCGGGGAAGCCATCTGTTTTCTGATCAATGGGCTGAGCTATCTGGCTGTAATCTGGAGCCTGTTTCAGATGAAGGTTATTGAGAATCCGTTAAAAAAAGAAAAGGCTTCGGTGCTTACTGACCTCAGGCAGGGAGTGCATTATTCCTGGAAGGAGTCACCTATACGAATCCTGCTGCTGATGGTGATCACCACGAGTTTGCTGGGGCTGCCGTTTCAGGTTTTTATGCCGGTTTTTGCCAGGGAAGTCCTTCAGGGAGATTCCCGCACCCTGGGCTACCTCATCGGAGCCATTGGCGCCGGGGCCCTCACCGGTGCCCTGTTTCTGGCAAGCAGGAAATCCCTTGTCGGGATACCCGTAATAATTCTGATTTCAGCCCTTATGTTCAGCGCGGGGTTGATGGCTTTCTCTGCTTCTCCAACCCTTTTACTCTCAATAGCGTTGCTGGTGATTACCGGATTCGGAATGGTTGTGGAGTTCGCCTCGAGCAATACCCTGCTGCAGACGCTGGTCGATGACCGGATGCGGGGAAGGGTGGTTGCCCTTTATAGCATGTCTTTCATGGGGTTCACTCCGCTGGGAAGCCTGTTAACCGGATGGCTGGCCGAAGTTGCCGGCGTACAGTTCACGGTATTAGTCGCAGGTTTCTGCTGCTTCATTGCTGCACTTTTCTTTTACAGAAAACTGAGTATAATCCAAAAGGCAGTCTCCCGTCAATAAAACCATTCGTGAACCAGATTCTTTTGCTGCATTCTCCGGAAATTATCCCATGTGATGATTCTCCGTAACCGGAATTTTAGTAGGTTTGAATCATCAATCAAAGCATTCACCCCGGCGAAATCAGTCAAAAAACAAACTAACAACAACATATTCAATAAGTTGAAAAGAAGGTATACGGCATTTTTTCTTTTAATCTGTCTGGCTTTGCCACCAGCAGCCGTGTACACATATCTGAAGATTCAGAAAAAGCACATCCGGAAAGAAGTTAAAAAACAGATTATTTCCGGAATCAGTAAGCGTGAACTTGTATTGCTCAGCTTTTCAAAAGAAGAATCAAAGAAAAGACTTAGCTGGAAGCACGCAAAAGAGTTTGCCTACAAGGAAGTGATGTATGATATTGTTGAAAGCCGGAGCACATCAGATTCGGTTTTTTACTGGTGCTGGCCCGATCACAAGGAATCCAGGCTTGACAAATACCTGACAAAGCTGGCCGGGCTTGCCCTGAATAAAAACCAGCAACGAAACGATCAACAGCAAAAGCTCACCAGATTTCTGAACTCCCTTTTTTTTGAGTCGTTCTTTTCCTGGCATTCATGCACCTACACCTCAGAAATCGTCTTTGCTAGGTATATTGTGCGGGAATACCTCAGGTTTATCTTTCCTCCGATTCCTCCACCGCCGGAACAGGGTTAAACAACTTGTTTACTTTACTCGCTTATGA
>CALMDN010000222.1 GCA_937864935.1 uncultured Bacteroidales bacterium | reverse complement strand
CCTGGTTAACAGGGACAATCAGCGGTACCTGAGTAGCAGCAGACTCAGCAGCGACACGGATCCGGTGTTCATCTTTGATGAAAAGAAGAAAAGGCCGGTACTGGTAACCCAAAAACAGGGAAAGCCTGAATTCACTGTTCTGTAAAAGCAAAACGCCGTTCTGTTCAAACGGCGTCTTACTACCATAATAACCAAATCATATTTACCAAACAATCAGAAGAGCCCGGTTTATACTTGTTGCCGACCATCTGCCAGGAAGTGCTGATAACCCGGAGCAATGGCTGATTGATAATATTTATATCAAAATCAGTAAAAAGTAATCCCGTGAAACGTTTTTTTCACTTCAGTCCGATAAAAAACATGGGGAAACAGCCCGGAAACAACTGTTCAAAAAGTGATTCTGAATGAGTAGGATAAAATAAAGAATTCTGACTGCCATCAGGCGATCAGTCAAGACATTGACATTTTCCGTAGCAAAAGGACGGGCGATGGGTTTCGTTAAACTCCGGATTCCCGTGACCGTATTCAGTCTGCTCAATTTTAAACACTTTACCGGTAATCGATCACCATTGTCAGGGTAACTCCGGATAGCTGCAATGAAAACAGAACCTGTCACACTCCGGAAGCAGCATTACCTTCTGCGTTTCTGCAATTCCAGGGTGGTTCCCGCTTCGGGCTCGTGACCTTCGGGTAAGCCGTTCATCCTGTACAAAGATTTCAGTTTTACTCCATATAGCTGTGAAATCTCCCGCATACTTTCTCCTGTTTTGAATGTGTGGTTCCTTACCGAGGCTTTTTTCTTTTTGGGCTCTACATAAACAACCTGCCCCGGCTGAAGTTGCTCATTTTTACCCATTTCATTGTACTGAAGTATCTGGAAGGCATGGATTCCCAGGTCTCTGGCGATGGTTTGCGGGGTATCGTCAGTTCTGGCATAAGTCAGTTTCACATTGTTGTTAAGGTACAGCTTACGGTTACCTTCGGCTACTTCAAGAAACTTAAAAGATCCTGCTTTCTCCTGCCGGCTTAGGGTTTTGGGTTCTTCTGTCTGCTTCTTTCCGGGTTGGGGTTTTCCGGCGATGGTTCCGGTAAAACCGTTGTCGTAAAGAAAAAGCTGATTTTCCTCGATGATCCGGATCAGCATTTCTGCATATTTCGGATTTGTGGCATAACCGGCACTTTTGAGTCCATAGGCCCAGCCTTTGTAATCTTTAACATCAAGTTCGAAAAGCGAAGCATAGCGGGCCCTGGAAGTCAGAAAATAGGAATGATCGCTGTATGATTCTTCGGCAGAGGCATATTTTCTGAAACACTCATTTTTCTCATCATCGTCCATGGTATAGGTCATGCCACTCCATTCCTTGTGGCACTTGATTCCGAAATGGTTGTTGGCATTCTTTGCCAGTTCAGAATTCCCGCTGCCCGACTCAAGCAGGCCCTGTGCCAGCGTAATGCTGGCCGGGATCCGGTATTCGTTCATTTTGCTGATGGCAATGTCTTTGTATGTTTCTATGTACTGGCTGTATGTTATTTTCTGTCCGGCAGGCTGGGCGATGGCCATGGATGAACACGCAAACAGGGAAACATGGAACAGTATCCGGAAGATATCTTTAAGCATGGGTAAGGATTTTCGGAATTCAGAAGCAAAGGTATAAATCAGCAGTGAAAGGAACGCTGTAAAATCACAAAGATTGTTCAGGAGATGAATGCCTGCGTACCCGGAAGTTGGTTGAATTTCTCATTTCCGGACATAAGGTTAAAGAAACGGGGATTCAGTTACCTGCTGTAACAGAAGCAGAATTCTTCGGAAAAGCAAATAACAATAAATTTAAACAGTTACTAAAAAACCTTAATTTAGCATTCAAATCAGAAATACAAAACCAAAGCCAGCTTATGCCGGAACCCAGGGTATTAATTGTTGAAGATCATGTGAAGGTTGCCGATTCCATAAGCAAAGGTCTCGAGGAAAACGGTTTTAAAACCGAGGTTGCCTACGATGGGTTTATCGGCAAACGCCTGGCCGATGCCAACCGCTATGACCTGATGATTCTGGATGTAAATCTGCCACAGATCAACGGCTATGAGCTGTGTAGCGAAATCCGCATAAAGAACCCGAAAGTACCCATCATCATGCTTACGGCCCTTGGCAGTACAGACGACAAGCTCCTCGGGTTTGAGAAGGGCGCTGATGACTACATAGTAAAACCCTTTGAATTCAGGGAATTGCTGGCACGGATCAAGGCATTGCTCAAAAGGGTGCAACCGGTAGCCCAGAACCATACAACCCTCACCGTAGCCGACCTGGTGATAGACCTCGACAGCAAATCGGTAACCCGCGGGAACAAAGCCATTGAACTTACAGCAAAGGAATTTTCTCTGCTTGAATACCTGGTACGAAACAAAGGCAAAGTGATTTCAAAGACCGACATCGCCGAGAAAATCTGGAATATCCACTTCGACACAGGCACCAACGTTATTGAAGTGTATGTAAATTTCCTCAGAAAGAAAATCGACAAAAACTTCCCGGTAAAGCTGATCCACACACAGATCGGGATGGGCTATATTTTAAAAGAATCGGAGCCAAATGCAGATCAGAACTAAGCTGGCACTTCAGTTTGCCTTGCTTGTTGGCGGTATACTCATCGCCTTTTCTTTCCTTATCTACATACTTTCGGCCAATTACCGCAAACAGGAGTTTACGCAGCGCCTGAAAGAAAGGGCAGTGAATACTGCGAAACTGCTTATTGAGGTGAAAGAAATTGACGACAACCTGCTGAGAATCATCGACAGTTCCAACTATACCGCCCTGCGCGACAATGAAGTGATCGTTTACGATTACTTCAAGAAAAGCAGGATCTACACCAATGCAGATTCATCCAGCCTCGACATTTCAGAAGAGTTGTTGTCCAAAATCAGGAATTCAGGAGAATTCACCTTCAAACAAGGCCGTCGCGAAGCCATAGGCCTGCTTTATTCCAACGATTTGCGGCGGTTTGTTGTCATCTCTTCGGCGGTGGATACCGATGGTTTTACGAAACTGAAGAACCTGCTGCTGGTGCTGGTCATCGGGTTTGTGGGGGCAATACTGCTTACGGTGCTGGCCGGACTCTTCTTCTCACGACAGTCGCTCAGGCCCATCTCTGAAGTGATTAACCAGGTTTCGGAAATATCGGGGTCGAACCTTCAGAAAAGGGTGA
>CALMDN010000221.1 GCA_937864935.1 uncultured Bacteroidales bacterium | reverse complement strand
GCAGCGAAAGCATTAAAACCAACGAGAATTACGATGAAATGATCCGCAAAGGACAGGTCGGTAGTTTTCTGAATGTGCTCGGGGCAAAGGAAACCAGGCGTCTGCAGAAAATTGCCGTTGAAGAATCGCGCCTGGGCATTCCGCTGATTTTCGGCTATGATGTCATTCACGGCTTTAAGACCATGTTTCCGATTCCCCTGGCCGATGCGGCTAGTTTCGACCGTGCCGCTATGGAAAAAGCAGCCCGGATTGCAGCCATAGAAGCTGCAGCCAACGGTCTTCACTGGACCTTTGCACCCATGGTGGATATTTCACGCGATCCGAGGTGGGGCCGCATCATGGAAGGTGCCGGAGAGGATGTGTACCTTGGCGAACAGGCTGCTATGGCCCGTGTACGGGGGTTTCAGGGCAGCAACCTGGCCGATGCCAATACCATTGCCGCCTGTGCCAAGCATTTTGCTGCCTATGGGGCTCCGGTTGGCGGCAGGGATTACAACGCCGTTGAACTTTCAGACCGTATACTGTATGATGTCTACCTGCGTCCCTATAAAGCAGCTGTGGATGCCGGCGTGGCCACTTTTATGTCTTCATTCAACACCGTCGGTGGGGTTCCGGCCTCAGGTGATCACTGGCTTCAGACAGAAGTTTTGCGCAATCAGTGGGGGTTTAAAGGGTTTGTGGTTTCCGACTGGGCTTCTGTGGCTGAACTGGTGTATCACGGAAGTGCAGAAAATCCCTATATGGCTGCCTATTATGGACTGAATGCCGGAGTGGATATGGATATGATGGGTCGACTGTACCTCGATTACGGAAAGCAACTGATTGACAATAAGAAAATTACGATTGAACAGATCGACGAAATGGTCAGCAGGATATTGATGGTGAAATACCAGCTTGGCCTATTTACCAATCCATTTCAGTATTGCGATGAGAAGAAACAGCAGGAATTAACCCTCAATCCGGCACATCTGGCAGCCTCCCGCGAAATTGCTGCCAGATCGATGGTATTGCTGAAGAACGTGGGGAATGTGCTGCCCCTGACTGCCAAAACCCGGAAAATAGCTGTCATCGGCCCGCTGGCCAGCGACAAGGATGCCCCCCTGGGCAACTGGCGGGGAACTGCCGATGCCGGAACCGCTGTTTCACTCATCGAAGGGATGAAGGCCGCTGCCGGAGATCAGTTTGAAATTTTGTATGCAGAAGGGTGTAAGCTCACCACCAATTACCCGCCCACCTTCTTCTCACCGGTGGAGATCAACACCACCGACCTCAGTGGTTTCGATGAAGCCCTGGCCGTCGCCCGCAAAGCCGATGTAGTGGTGGTTGCGCTGGGTGAAACCGCTTACATGTCGGGCGAATGCCGCAGTTATGCAGATATCTCCCTCAAAGGATTGCAGGTTGAACTGCTCAGGGAGATCAAAAAAACCGGGAAACCGGTGGTGCTGACCCTCTTTAACGGAAGGCCGCTGGTACTGACGGATGCTGTGGACTACGCCGATGCCATTCTTAACTGCTGGCTGCTGGGGTCAGAATCGGGCAATGCCATCGCCGATGTTCTTTTCGGCAAGGTCAACCCTTCGGGCAAGCTGCCAGCTTCCTTCCCGGTTCATGTAGGACAGGTACCGGTGTTTTATGAAGAATACGCTACCGGAAGACCCTATAATCCTGATCCGAACGGATTCAGCACCAAATACCGCGACATTCCCAATGCCCCGCTCTTCCCGTTCGGATATGGGCTTAGTTATACGAACTTTTCATATTCCAACCTTGAATTGAGTACCCGGGAAATGGGTATGGACGGAAGCATCACCATCAAAGCTACGGTTTCAAATACCGGAAGCTACAATGGAGAAGAGGTTGTTCAGCTCTATATCCGAGATGTGGTCGGCAATGGTGTTGCAAGACCAGTACTGCAGCTGAAAGGGTTTGAGAAAGTGATGATTGAAAAGGGAAAAAGCGTACAGGTCTCTTTTACCCTTCGTCCTTCCGATCTTGCTTTTTACCGCCTGGACAAGAATTTTGCCCCCGAAGCAGGCAGGTTTCTGGTTTTTGTCGGTACCTCTTCTGACAATCTCCCGTTGAAAGGAGAATTTGAGCTGAAGGATTAAGGCAGTTTTTCGGATCAACGATTCTTCAAGGATGAACCACAGCCCTGAAACCGGAAGGTTGCACCTGGTGGATGCCCTCAGGGGGTTTGCCATTGCCTCCATCATGCTGCTGCACAACATCGAGCATTTCGATTTTTACTATTTTCCTGAAAATCTGCCCGCCTGGATGAAAGCCAGCGATGCGGTGATCTGGGAGGTGCTTTTTTTCCTTTTCAGCGGAAAATCGTTTGCCATGTTCGCGCTGCTCTTTGGACTAACTTTTTTCATTCAGTCAGACAATCAGGCGAAAAAAGGAAAGAATTTCAGCGGAAGGTTTGCCTGGAGAATGGTGTTGCTGTTTGGGTTCGGAATGATCAATTCCGCATTTTTTCAGGGTGATATCCTCACGATTTATGCAGCCATCGGACTGCTGCTGATTCCCCTTTCAAGGCTCCCGGACCGGTATGTGCTGCTTGTTGCGGTATTCCTTTTACTTCAGCCCCTTGAGATTTACCACTTTTTCGCGGCAATGCAGCAACCTCAGATGATTACCGGAGATCCCCTGTCGTGGACCTATTTCGGGAAATCAACCAGCTACCTGAGCGGAGATTCGTTTCTGGCAACAGTTACCGGTAACCTCACCAATGGCAGGAAGGCGGTGTTGCTCTGGAATTACGAAAACGGGCGGTACTTCATCATCTCCGGACTTTTCCTGCTCGGATTGCTGGCCGGAAGAAAAAAGCTGTTTATCTGGTCAGAACAAAACAGCCGAATCCGGAAACGGACCCTTGTTCTTTCTTTCCTTATTTTCCTCCCACTGTTCTTTCTGCACAGGAACCTGGAGCCCCTGATTGAAAGCCGTGCCATGCGCGACTCTGCTGCCATCCTGCTCAGCAGTTGGGCTAACCTGGCATTCATGCTCGTACTGGTTTCCGGTTTCAGCCTGCTTTTTCAGTTGCCACCGTTTCACAGATTGCTCAATGTTTTTGCTCCCCTGGGCAGGATGAGCCTGACCAACTATGTGCTGCAATCGGTGGCCGGTGCAGTTATCTACTACGGTTTCGGTCTGGGGCTTTACCAATACACCGGTGCCACCTATGGTCTGATGATCGGAATACTGTTAACCCTGGTCTTTGTTGTTTTCTGCACCTGGTGGAGCCGGAACTTCAGGTTCGGCCCATTGGAAGGCCTCTGGCACAGGGCTACCTGGATAGGAACCGATAAAAAATAGTTTATGACGAATTCACGAAAGTCTGTAGTCAGGCAATGGGTAAAGGAGGTGGTTTTTTTCTGTCTCTTTCTTTTGTTTCTGACAGAATCAGCCTGGCCACAGAAAGAATCGTCCCTCTTTCTCAACGGATCAGTTCCTGAAATGCTGGCCGGTGGTTTTGCCTTCACCGAAGGGCCGGCTGCCGACAGTCTCGGGAACGTGTATTTCACCGATCAGCCCAACGACCGGATTTATGTCTGGACAACCGACAACCACCTGGAGCTATTCCTCGACAGCACCGGAAGGGCCAATGGCCTGTACTTCGATGCCTCAGGCAGGCTGTTGTCCTGCTCCGACATGAACAATGAACTCTGGCAGATTGGCCCCCGGAAGCATACCGAAGTGCTGGTGAAGGAAGCAGAGGGCAGGAAACTCAATGGCCCCAACGACCTGTGGGTACACCCATCCGGAAGTATTTACTTCACCGATCCCCTCTATGTGAGGCCCTACTGGACGCGTGACCCGGCAATGCAGCAGGACGGGGAAAATGTGTGGAAACTCTCACCCGACCGGAAGAGCCTGCAGAAAGCTGCCGGAGGATTTGTCAGGCCCAATGGAATTGTTGGTACACCCGATGGCAGATTTCTGTATGTAGCTGACATCGGTGCAGATAAAACCTATGTGTTTACCATATTGCCCGACGGAAGCCTCACCAACCGGAAATTGTTTGCTGAAATGGGTTCCGATGGCATGACCCTCGATGAAATGGGCAATGTATACCTCACTGGCAAGGGGGTTACGGTATTCAACCGCAGGGGCAGAAAAATTGCCCACATACCGGTCGGGGCTGCCTGGACAGCCAATGTCTGCTTCGGGGGCAGCGATGGGAAAACGCTGTTTATTACGGCATCAGAATACTTGTTTTCGGTCAGGATGAAGGTAAGAGGGGCGGTTGCTTTTTAATCTGTTGAAGCAGTTTTCCATAGATTTTGTTAAGCGTTCATATCCGATCGTTTCCACATTGCCACTACTCAGGCGATAAGCTTACTTTTCGTAATTTCGCAGTTCATAGGAACACTGAATGAGGGCTGACTTTTTTCGCAGATACCGTCTCTGGCTGTTGCTGGGCCTTTCGGCTCTTGTCAGGTTGCTTATTGCTGCCTCCACAGAGCTGGGTAACGATGAGGTCTATTACATCAATTACGCCCTTTATCCCGATCTCAGTCATTTTGATCACCCTCCTATGGTCGGTTGGTTCATTCAGCTGTTCAGCCTCAACCTGCTCTTCAGCAGCGAATTGTTTATCCGGCTGGGAGCCGTTGTCGCTGGTACCATCAATACCTGGCTCATCTTCCTGACCGGCAAAGCTGTTGACGATGAGCTTACGGGCTGGTATGCTGCCCTGCTCTATACAGTTTCCTTCTATACTTTTGTGATATCAGGCATTTTCATGATGCCAGACGCCCCTCAGACGTTTTTCTGGCTGCTCACCCTGCTGTTTGTGCTGAAAGCCTTACCACCGGGGCCTGGAAGCAGGACCGCCGGAAACTGGTTGCTGCTGGCCGGCATGGCAGGCGGACTGGCGATCCTGTCGAAATACACCTCCGTGTTTCTGTTTGCCGGTATCGGCCTGTATATGCTCATCTTTGACCGGCGCTGGCTCAGGATGTGGCAGACCTACGCAGCGGTTGCCATTGCTGCTGTACTTTTCCTGCCGGTAGTGGTATGGAATTTCCGCTACGATTTCGTGAGTTTTTCCTTTCACAGCGACAGGGTGGAGGTGGTGAAAACCGTTCTCCGGCCCGATCTTTTTGCTGCTGAACTCGGAGGGCAGATTTTTTATAACAATCCCTTCGTTTTTGCTTTGGTTGCGGCCGGTCTGATCGTTTTTTTCAGGAGCCGGATTCAGGAAGGCAAAGAACAGGTACGGCTGCTGGTTGCCATTGCGCTTCCTGTTATTCTGCTGTTTCTCGGTTTTTCACTTTTCCGCCGTACACTGCCCCATTGGACCGGGCCGGCCTACATGACACTGATGCCGCTGGCAGCTGTTTATGTGCGCAGGTTTATCTCTGATGGAAAATCCGGCCGTTTGATGCCCGGGGTACTGAAATGGGGTGCCGGGTTTTTATTGGTGGTGCTTTCACTGGCTTTGCTGCAGATCCATCAGGGCTGGATCCTCAACAAGGGCATAGAAACCGGATCAGGTAAACGCCTGGGAATTAAAGATATAACCCTCGATCTGTACGGATGGAATCAATTGCAGTCAGGGTTCAGTGAAATCTACCGTGCAGATACAACCTCAGGAAGAATGAACAGGAAATCCGTAATAATTTCACAAAGGTGGTTTCCCGCAGCCAACCTCGATTACTACGTGGCCCGCCCGCTGGGAATCAGTTTACTCACCCTTGCTGAGATTGAACGAACCCACAAGTACGCCTGGATAACCCAGACCCGTGGCGGTTTTAAACCCGGAATGGATGCCTATTTCTTTTCATCAAGTTATGACTTTGCCGACCCTGTGCCCTTGTACAGCGAATACTTTGAAACAACAGACAAACCCGATACCATCCCTGTATTCAGGAACCGGAAACTCGTGATGTACCACTACGTCTGGCGCATGCACAACCTGATTAATCTTCCGCCGGCCAGCCATGACGGGAGAGACGTCGTTTTAAAAAAGTGAACTGCTGATCTTTCAGGGCGGTTCCTTTAAAATCAGCAGTTCCATCTTTTGTTCCCAGGGTCTCAAGGTGTTTCCCGGAATGTAGGGTACTATCGTGAAACGGGTTCCGTTCAGATCATTTTAGACGGAACAACCCACTCATCAAACTGTTCGCTGGTCAGGAGTCCGAGAGCAATGGCTGCTTCCCTGAGTGTGCTGCCTTCGGCATGGGCTTTTTTGGCAATTTTGGCGGCATTTTCATACCCGATGTGGGTATTCAGGGCGGTAACCAGCATCAGGGAGTTTTCCAGATTACGTTTGATAAACGGTTCGTTGGCTTCGATTCCCACAGCACAGTTGTCGTTGAACGAAACGCAGGCATCGCCGAGCAGGCGTGCGGCCATCAGCAGGTTGTAAATGATCACAGGCTTGAAAACATTGAGCTGGAAATGGCCCTGCATGGCACCAACCGTGATGGCTGCATCACAGCCGATCACCTGGGCACACACCATGGTAAGGGCTTCATTCTGGGTTGGATTTACCTTGCCCGGCATGATGGATGATCCCGGCTCGTTCTCCGGCAGGTGGATTTCACCAATTCCGCAGCGGGGACCGGAAGCCAGAAGCCGGGTGTCGTTCCCTATTTTCATCAGGCTGACAGCCAGTGTTTTGAGAGCGCCCGATGTTTCAACCATGGCATCGTGGGCGGCCAGGGATTCAAATTTGTTGGCAGCTGTAACAAACGGATAACCGGTAAGACCGGCAATCTGGCCGGCAACATTTTCTGCATACCCTTTCGGTGTATTGATCCCGGTTCCTACCGCGGTGCCTCCCAGGGCAAGTTCGGCAAGATGTGGAAGGGTGTTGCGCAAGGCGGTCAGACCATGATCAAGTTGTGAAACATAGCCGGAAAACTCCTGCCCGAGGGTGAGCGGTGTGGCATCCATCAGGTGGGTCCTTCCGATTTTGACGATGTTTTTGAAGGCTTCAGCCTTGGCTGCCAGGGTATTTCTCAGCTTTTCAACGCCCGGTATGGTGACTTCCACCACCATTTTATAGGCAGCGATTGACATGGCCGTCGGGAAGGTATCGTTCGATGACTGCGATTTGTTGACATCGTCGTTGGGATGCACCGGACTCTTTCCTTCACCCAGTACTCCTCCGGCCAGCACATGGGCACGGTTGGAAATCACTTCGTTCACATTCATGTTCGACTGGGTACCCGATCCTGTTTGCCATACCACCAGCGGAAACTGATCAGCCAGTTTGCCTTCGAGGATTTCGTCACATACTTTCCCGATCAGATCGGCTTTCTCGGCTGAAAGAACCCCGAGATCGCGGTTGGTGATGGCTGCGGCTTTTTTGAGAATGGCAAACGCATGGATAATCTCCCGTGGCATGGTGCCATCACCGATTTTGAAATTCCCGAAGGAGCGCTGGGTCTGGGCCCCCCAGTATTTGTCGGCAGGTACCTCAACATTGCCCATGGTGTCGTGTTCGATTCGTGTTTTCATCTGTATGTGTTTATTTTGATTGTTTTTCAGCGATTCAGCTCCCCCTGCTTTCAGGGCTTCTTGAGGATAAGGTCAGCTTTTTCAGGAGGGTCAGCCAGCACTGCCCTCCCATCACAGACTACCACCGGCCGGCGGATCAGCCGGGGATTTTCAGAAAGGATCCTGCACCAGTCGTCGTCAGTAAAGTCCTGATCTTTCAGATTTTCACGGTAATACTCTTCCTGCGTTCTGACCAGTCCGAAAGGTTTTATCCCGAGCATGACAGTCAGTTGTTTTACCTCTTCTGCTGTGATGCCTTCCCGGATATACTCCCTGACTTCAGCAGCCAGGCCGGTGCTTTTAACATATTCCAGTCCGGCTCTTGATTTGCGGCATTTGGGATTGTGGTATACTGTGATCATAATACAGGAATTTGTGATTAAACAGGCAGCCGGCATTGCAACCGCTTTAGGGTATGGTAAAGGTAATGATTCGTACCAACACCACAAAACGGAACTGCGCTGCTGTTGATCCCTGGTTCAGACTGTTTTTTCAGGGGGATCGGAAGCTTGTGAACAGTTGGTCTCTTCGATCACAAACATGGGTCGCTTCTTGACATCCACGGATATGCGGCTGATATACTCCCCGATAATGCCGATGCACAGGAGCTGTACCCCACCGATGAACATCGAACTGATGATGATGGAAGTCCAGCCGGTCACCACTTCAGAGAGAACAAATTTTGAATAAAGTGCATAGAGGATGATGAAAAAGGAAACCAAAGAGAAAAGAAATCCCAGAAAAGTGGCAATCTGAAGCGGGAAATTGGAGAATGAAGTGATCCCGTCCATGGCAAACCGCATCATTTTTCTGAAAGTGTACTTGGTTTTTCCGGCTTTACGCTCCTGACGTTCAAATTCCACCCCAATCTGGCCAAATCCCAGCCAGGCGATCTGCCCCCTGAGAAACCTTCCGGATTCGCCCATGGAGACAAGATGGGTGACAACTTCCCGTGAAATCAGCCTGAAATCGCCCGTATCAAGCGGAATATCGAATGAGATGATTTTTTTCAGCGTCCGGTAAAACAGTCGGGCAGTTACCTTTTTAAAAAAAGTCTCTCCTTTGCGATGCACCCGTTTTGCATAAACCACTTTGTAGCCTTTTTTAAATTCAGCATACAATTCAGGAATAAGTTCCGGGGGGTCCTGCAGATCACCGTCAATCAGAACGACGGCTTCTCCCTTGCTGTGCCTGATGCCGGCCATCACAGCACTCTGATGTCCGAAATTTCTGCTGAAACCGATGAACTTTATCCTGTTGTCGGCTTTGGCATGTTCCTTCAGCTTCTGAAGCGTTGCATCAGCACTGCCGTCGTTCACGAAAATCAGTTCAAACCGGGAACTGATGCGTTCACAGGCAGTCAAAAGCCGGGCGATCAACTCATGAAGGACTTTTTCTTCGTTGAAAACAGGGATGACCACACTCAGTTCAATCGTTGCTGTTTCTGATGCCATTGATCTTTATGAATTTAACATTTTTATAGCTTCCCGTTGTCTCAAACCGGAACTTCTCTTCAATTTTCTTCCTCATATAATCCTGAGAATAGACCGCGTTGTAACCCTCCATCAAGGATTCGGGATCAACCAGGAATACCTGTTTCTTTTCTTCATTCAGCCGTTGAATGTAATAGCGGAGGTGCTGATTGTAGCCATGGTAGCAAATGAAACAGTCCTTCAGTTCTGACTTTCCGTTTGCCGCGCTCTGCAATACATGACTGATGGTATAAAAGTCATCCTCTTCGGGGGTTTCCACGGGTTTATATACCTTGTCAATGATTGTACTGTAAGGCAGGTAGAAGAAAGCAATGAAGAGTAAGACGGCACTTACCGGTCTGAACCATTGCCGGTAAAAACCATTGAATTGAACAAGGGCATGAAAGAACTGGTAGATTCCTGCAGCAGCAATCATGGATAACAGCGGATACAAAGGCGCATCATACCATGCCAGTTTGGTGCCGGCAAAAGAGATGATCAGGAAGTAGACAATACTAAGGAGGGTTAAGTATAAAACCAGGTTTCGGATTTTTCTGTCTTCAGCTGTAAGTCCAGCAAAAATGCCCAGGGGAACAAACAGGAACCATGTTCCGAATTGTGATGTAATCAGCAGCTTCAGGTAATATCCGAATTCGTGCTGATGAAATTCGGCAGTACTCAGGTAACGGCCACCTAACTCATTGTTTCTGACAGCTTCAAGGTATCCGGGGGCTGCTGCCTCCCGCAACAGGTAATAACCTGCGATGAATGCCGCAACCAGCAGGGTATTAACATACAACCACTTGTTCCTGATCAGGCTGCGAAAATTGCCTGAAAACATTACATAGATACCCAGAGCAGGAAGAAACAGCAATCCCTGAACGCTTTTCGTAAATACTGAAAGCAGGACTCCGGCAAAAAAGAGGTGCAGGTATTTAACCTGACGGGTTTCAGCGTATAAAAAGAAAGAAAGGGCGTAGAATGTTGTAAAAAAAGTGAGTAATGCATCGTAATCCCCGGTTCTTACAACATGATCTCCGATATAACCATTGGCAGTAACCAGCACCACAACAGCCATCAATCCAAACCAGTATTTCCTCATATAAAGGCTGAAGATTAAAAGAATAATACCGGATGTCAACAGACCTGCAATGGCCGAAGGTAGTCTGAACGAAAGTTCCTCATTCCCGATCAGTTTCAGAAAAAAGAGTTGAGCCCAGATCATCAGGGGAGGTTTGGTATTCCACAGATCCGGTTCCCCTTCGAAACTGGTAACCAGGAAATTTCCGTTCCTGTTCATTTCGAGGGTGTTGGCAATCAAGCGGGCTTCATCCCAAACCCTCACCGGCATATCCCCCAGGTGAAGGAAAAGCGGGCAATAGACCACCAGCAGGAACAGCAAAACTTTTGAAACGGTAATTGCCGGATTCTGGTTGATATTTGTAAAATATTTCATAAAACTATGAATGTCAGTGTCATATATTTCTCCGAAAAGCTAAATCCGGATACTAAACGATAATTCTGCCACATTCTCTCAAAAGTTATGGATGCTACCGAGGTTCAAATATAGAGTTGTTTCAGGAACCATTGGAAGGTCTCCGGTGAATTTAAATCGTCAACTGCAGGATTTCCGGATGACATTTCCGGGAAGTAAAACGGTCCTTAAAGCGGTTTAGTGCATAAAAACTACGTTATATTTGCAAATGAACCAGCCGGGTAAAGATACCATCCCGGCCACATTTCAGGAAATGAAAAAGAGTTTACCCTTTCTGTTGCTGATCGCCACAGGCCTGATATTTATTTTTTACCATTATCCGAAACCCGTCCTGCATCCGGACAGTGTGATGTATGCCAGCAGCGGTGATGGACTCAAGAACTACTATACATACGCAGGACACCTCCGCAACAATCACGCAGGGGTTAATTTTGAAGGCATGAACCATCCTTACGGTGAGCACTTTATGTATACCGACAGTCATCCCGCTCTGGTACTGCTATTCAAACCGCTGTTGAAGATTTTTCCCGGCCTTTCAGATTACAGCATAGCGATTCTCAACTGGCTGATGATGGCTTCGGTGCTGCTGACATTCATTGCGGTATTTTTCCTTCTCAGAGACTTGGGGATCAGGGATTGGTTTGCCCTCATTTTCAGTGTGGGGATTTCCCTGCTTTCGCCCCAGATCTTCAGAATGGGCGGGCATCTGGCCTTATCCTACAGTGTAGCCATTCCGTTCTCCTGGCTGCTGCTGATCAGAAGCCTGAAAAACCCCTCCCGTAA
>CALMDN010000220.1 GCA_937864935.1 uncultured Bacteroidales bacterium | reverse complement strand
GTCTTTTTGAAGGTGCCACCGCTGTAGGTGCCGCCGGAGTACAGGCCATTGTTGCTTCTTCCACCGGAATAGGACCCTCCGGTGTATATTGAATAGGAACTGCCTGTCAGCAATTCGTTGGAGGAGAAAACAACAGAGTAGTAATTTCTGACCGGCTGGAAGGTCAGAATGTTGTTGCCGGAAGCATCCTGTATGTGGAAAAGGGTGCTGGATGAAAGACTGGTGTTCGACATGGCTTTGATGCTGTTCTGGGTAGAGGTATTGCTCGGAGCCTGTGTCATGTTGGAGTTGGTTCCCGATATCACCAGAAACCCTCCGTTTACATTACAGCTTCCGTTATAATCCATACCTACCTCAGGATTTGATGGCGGGCCATGCACAATGGTGGTTCCTCCGGTAATCAGAATGTTGCCGTTGCTGTCGAGCCCATCGCCTCCGGTGGTGTTGCAGACCAGCTGCCCGCCGGCGATGGTCAGCAGACTGCCATCGTTCTGCTCTCCGCCATTGCCGTAGGTAGCATTGATGCAGTCATCCGAAGACTTCACTTTCACACTGCCGCTGTTGATGGTGATTGCAGGTGCTTCAATGCCTTCAATTGAATTGGTGATGTCGGTAACCCCGCCGTTAAAGACAATGGCTGTTTCTGATTTCAGGCCATCATCGGCCGATGCTATATTGAGGGTTCCGTTGTTGACAACAATGTCGCCGTCGCTCTTAACGGTCTTTGATTCAGCATATTCGGCATTGCTTCCTGAACCCGAAATCAGGATTTTGGTACCTGTGGTAGTAAGCTGGATTACCGGTGAGCTGTCAGCGCTTCCTATGGTCAGTGATCCGTCTGTTGACAGGGCTTTTCCTCCAGAACCTGAATTGGAAGCGGTAACCGTACCACCTGTGATGCTGAGATTTCCATCGGTCGAAAAGCAGGTCGATACATAGGCGTCATATGTCCCGGTTGAATTGGTGTACCGGGCCCCGTTTCCTGAACTGGTAATGCTCACACTCCCGGCCGTCATAAATACATCGCTGTCTGCAGAGATCGCTTTGCCGGCGATTCCGGTGGTGGTGATGGTGATCTCAGCCCCCGACAGGTAAACATCACTTTCACTTTTAATGGCTGTACAATACGAAGGGTCGAAACCCGATCCGGATGCCTCCAGCACAACACCACCTGAGGTGTTAATGCTGATGGTTCCGCCGCTCAGCGTGATATCCTGGTCCGATTTCATGCCTTTCGACTGGTCGCCGCTCACGGTCAGGCTGATGTTGCCTCCGGTAACCACGAGGGTACTGTCGCAGGCTATCGCCTTTACATCATCGGTGGTGCTGTTAACCGCAATGATACCGCCCGAAATCAGGATGTTCGCCTCATCACCATCAATGCCATCACCGGTGGAAGTTACATCGATGGTTCCAGCCGTAACGAAAAATCCGTCATTGGCATGGATGCCATCCTTCACCGCGCTGGCAATCACCAGATTTCCTCCGTTGAACTCAATTTCATCGTCTGAATTCAACCCATGCTGATCCTCACCATAGCCATGGATGGTGAGCTCTCCGCTACCGGTGAAAACAAGATGTGCTTCACTGAAGAAGGCCGCATCCTGGTCCTCGGTTTCTCCGGAAGGTCCCACCGGTGCAGGATCATAAATCTCGCCATCGGCGATGGTATTGATTGTGCCTTCGGAGACAATGACAGTGGTTTTCTTTTCCGACTGCACATTGATGGCCGGACCGACAGGATTGGTGATGTTCACCCCGTTCAGGTAAAGATTAAACCTCTTTTCACTGTAAATTTTGAAATTGCCGTTCGCTGTGGTGCCCGAAAGCGCATAATTGATGTCCTGAACCGATGTGGTGGAAGTTACGGTTACATAGGCTCCGGTTTTAACCACGGTAACACCTTCAAAAGCAAGTGGGTTGATGATTTCGGCATCGTTGCCGGAAAAGTGAATGCGGATGGTGTTTGAGTTATCCCCGAAGGTCAGACTGTCGATCTCGTCGGTATTCTGCTGGTAATCAGTACCATCTATGCTGAAAAATGTGAGGCTGCCATCGTTGCTGAAGTAGATGCTGTCGGTGGAAGCAATCAGTGCACCATTGGTGATGTGGTCAGACTGGTGGATGTACATTTTCTCCTGGGCAGAAAGTGTCAGGCCGCTGAAAAGCAGCAAAAGGATGCTGAGGGTATATTTCATTGTCTGATAAATTTGGAAGTCCATGATTCGCTTTTCACCAGGTATAGGCCTGGCCTCAGACCACTGATGTCAATGGTTTCTGATGTGGCTGAAACCGCAAGCTCCTGAACCATCCGGCCGTCTGTGCTGAAAACCTGTATCAGCTGACTACCCGATGGAATGTTTGAAATGGTGAGCCGGTTGGTTGCGGGATTTGGATACAGGATCACCCTGTTCGCCGCAATTTCGTGCTGCTCAATGGCAGTAACCGTATTGAAATAAAGTTTGCTGACATCCCCCAGGTTGTATGCATCGGTATTCCCGGTGCTGAAGTTCACCAGCAGGTTCCCGTCTTCAAAGGTTAAGTTCCGGATAGAACCCAGCAACTCGGTGATTTCGGTTCCATTGTTCTGCCTGATTACCAGATTTTGCGACCAGGCATCCGGAAATCCGATACAGATAAGGATAATTGGCAATAGCAACTTTTTTCTGTTCATGTTCAAAGGTTTTATAAGAGACTGAAATTCTTCTGATCAAATTTTCCTGTCGGGTTTCATCCTGCATTCTTCCCCCACCCGTTGGTTCCTGATGTTGTTTTCCCGTTATCCAGACTGTTACAGATAAGGTTTCAGACAACCATTACGAACAAATGCGTGAAATGGTTGGGTTGATTTTAATTATTTTACAAAAGTAGATTAAGCCAGGGTTAAAAAATTGCTAAATCGACAGAAATAGCAAACGTCCCGACCATTCCCAGCTATTTATCCACGAATAGAATGGGGCTCCGGTAAATTTCACGGAGTCAGCAGGCAGAGCAAAACTAACTTAAAGTAATTCTTTCCTGATCACCTGTCCCAGAATCTGAATGGCTTCTGTGACCTGCTTGTCGGAATGATAAGGGGCCGGACCGAAACGGAGTGATTGGCCTCTGAAATCGGTTAGCACACCATGAGCCATGAGCTGTTCGTTGATCTGCCGGGCCATCTTTGTATTCAGGGCGACAAAGCCAGCCCGTTGTGTGTTTTTTATAGCAGGATCAAGTTTGATGATCTGAGGGGGAAGGTCGAGATCAAGAAAATTGCTGACCATCAGTGCTGTCTGGTGCTGGCTGATTTCCCTGAGAAAGGCAGGATGAAGCTCCTGTTCTTCAAAGAAACGGAAGACTTCCGCTGCCCTGTAATGGCTCACCGGATCGTAGGTTGAACCGGCAAACAGTCCGTCTTTTTCTCCATACTGAACTCTTCCGTTCTCTTTTTGCGACAGCAGGCTGAATTCGCTGAACCATCCGGTAATCAACGGCCGGCCCTGATAAGCGGCAGGAAACCGCAGAAAGCAGTTGCCCTCGCCGAGCTGACAGTACTTGTATCCGCCTCCTGTAACAAACGCCCGCTGCAATCCGAGTTCCTTTACCGAAAAAGGAGCAACATTCAGCGAATGGTAGGCATCAACCAGCAGCTCAACCCCCGAATCAGCACAAGCAGAGGCAATCGCCCGGATGCCGGGATTGATGAGCCCGGTTTCGAAAAACACAGAGGAAACCAGCACAGCAGCCGTTCTGCTGTCGATCTGTGCGATGATCTTTTCTGCAACATCTTCAACCGGATATGAATCAGCCCTGACAACTTCAATTCCCTCTTCCGACAACCGGGCCACCTGTCGGCGGATGCTGTGAAACTCACCGCTTGTGGTTATGATCTTCGGTCTCTTTTTCAGGTCAAGGGACCAAAGAAACCTGACCACCAGCTCGTGGGTATTGGATCCCAGGGCAATATAACCCTGCTCATCGTCGAGCAGGTTCGCAAAGCCCTGCCGGACCATCGCAGCTTTTTCCAGAGCTTTTTCCCATTTTTCATCGGCATACAGGCTGGCATCTTCCCAGGACTTCTTCACTCCTTCGTAAGCAACATCGGGCCAGGCCTGGTGTGAATGTCCGGTGAACAGCAGGCGGTTTTCAACATCGAACTGACGGTAAAATCCCGCCAGTCTGTTTGGGTGATTGCGGATATCAGGCAGATTATACCTCATTTCGAAAACGATGACCTGATTGCCCAAAGGTCCGGGAAAAGTGGGTTAAAGAGGGATTTTTTCAGGTATTCCACTCCGGCGGATCCTCCGGTACCAGGCTTGAAACCGATGGTGCGTTCCACCATCTTCACATGACGGTAACGCCATTCCTGAATCCCTTCGTCGAGGTCAACCAACAGCTCGCAGAACTGGGCCAGTTTCGGGTTATCGTGGTAAATACCGAGCAGTATCTGCTGCACTTCCGCCGAAGCGGAGGTCGGTTCTGTTTTATCTACTGAGAGGGTTTCCTCAGGCATTGGATAGCCATTGTGGTGCAGGTAGGTGAGAAAGTCCTGCCAGACCGAAGGCTCATGATACCGGTGTTCCAGTTTGCTGAGTATCTGAGGTTCATTGGCAAAGCGTTCCAGGTGAACAGGCGATTTCTGTCCCAGCCTGAATTCGAGTTCCCGCCACTGGTACGACTGAAATCCGCTCGCGGTTTCAAGGTAATCCCTGAACGATAAAAACTCCAGGGGTGTCATTGTTTCCAGGATATCCACCTGATGTACCAGAACTTTCAGGATGGTCAGGGTTCTTTTCATTCCGTGAAAAGCTGTTTCGATGGAGGCATTCTCTCTCAGTACACTGGAAATATAATCGAGTTCATGCAGTATCTGCTTGAACCACAGTTCGTAAGCCTGATGAATGATGATGAACAGCATTTCATCGTGTTCGCCCGGTGAGCGAAACTCCTGCAGATTCAGTAAATCTTCAATTTTGAGATAGGAATGGTAGGTAAGTTGCATATTAACCGGATTTTCAGGATTCGGCTGTGAAAATAGTAATTATCGGCTTACTTCTGCGGCGAAAAATAACAAAGCCTTTGTATGCGTGCTAACACTCTCCTGCAGAAATGGCCATTCCTGATTTTGCGATACAGATGTATTTATTGCGGTCTGTAGGTTTTTTCTTTTTTGTAACATGCTGTCCGGATGGAATCAGTCTCAGGGTTCTCATTCGGGCAGAAAACAGCACAGATAGGGGACGTCATTGGTTGATATGCGATTGACCTGAAGCCTGATCCTGAGCCTGAAAATTGAACGCAGGATTTATGCAAATTCAAAATCAGAAGCCTGTAAATTCAAAGTTGAAGGCGTGATAATTCAAAGTTAAGGTCATGTAAATTGAAAGCAGGTTATGCTGAAATAGTTTATTGTCCTATATTTTCAGTCACAAATTCAGCTAAAAAATGAATTTTATCCCTGGCAGTACTTTCAGTGCTTCTTATCACTTTATCTGCCCCCCTCGATGGCTGTATCCCTGGTGGGGCAGTCGCGGAAAAAAATACCGGTAGAATTTCACCCCCCCCTTTTTGTGAAGCAACAGTACTAAATGATGCATCAGCTAACAGGATTTAAGTTTGTTTTTTTCATACAGCAATGTTTTTTTATCTGTGTCAGCATTGAGTTTAACTTCTGAAATAATGGAAAGAAGATAATCAAGATACCAAACAAAAAAGCCTGTAAGTGAAGTTTTTACAGGCTTTCGTGGAGCTGGCGGGAGTCGAACCCGCGTCCAAACAAGCAGCAATAGCGCTTTCTACAAGCTT
>CALMDN010000219.1 GCA_937864935.1 uncultured Bacteroidales bacterium | reverse complement strand
GCCTCAGTGCCTCTGAAAAGTCAGCGCAGGCCTTGCTGAATTCTCCGGTCTGGTAAACGGCTACTCCGCGGTTGTAATAAGCCTCGGCATAATCGGGTTTTATCCGAATTGCTTCTTCAAAATCACCGATGGCAGCACCCAGGTTTCCGGCCTTCCCGTGAAGGATACCGCGGTTGTTGAGGGCGAGCAGGTAGTTGCTGTTCCGGCTGAGTGCCAGGTTGTAGTATTGCATGGCTTCGGCCGTTTCATTGGCTGCGTCGTGGTAGTTGGCCAGGTAAAAATAGCCATGGGCCATGTCGGTATCAGACCGTTTTTTCTCAATCACATCGGTGAGCAGGGCAGGGGTGTCGTGCCAGGTACGTGTACGTTGATAACTGCCAGCAAAGAGCAGCAGCAGGAGCAAAACGGCCGCCGACAACATCAGCCTGTAATTGCCTGGGCTGATCTCATCCCTTGAAGAGGCAATGTTCTGAACAAGACGTGCAATCAGCAGAAAGAGGCCAATGTATGGAAGGTAGGTGTAACGGTCAGCCGTAATGAAGATCCTCGACCAGAACAAGGGTAAAACCATGGAGATGCTGAGCAGGAAAAACAGGCTCCCGAACAGTATTTCTTTACGGTAGCTCCGGGCAAACCACCATGCCACTGCCAGCAGCAGAGGAAGCAGGGCTGTAGTATAAACATATGCCGGAAGCATGTTGTTCTTCAATTCAGGAAAAGCGTAGATGGCTGAAAGGTTAACCGGAAGAAGCAGTTTGATGAGGTAGAACGAAATGCCATAAACGATCAGGAAAAACCGCTGTACCAGGGTGTAATCCTCCTCAAGGGCTGTAATGTGTCCGAACGATCCGGCAGCTTTTACCGCAACAATGCCAAAAATTACAGAAAGCACAAAAAAGGGAATTTTTTCTGCGAACAACTTTATCCCCGGTTTTCTGCCATGCAGATAATCAATGAGCAGGAGCAGGAGCGGAAGGGTGGCCGCCATGGATTTTGAAAACAGCGAAAGGACGAAAAAAACCAGGGCATAAAAATAAGAGGATGATTTCAGCCCTTCGGTCAGGTATTTGTCGTAGAATAGCAGGGATAGCAGGAAGAACGCCGAATACATCAATGTGCTTCTGGCAGAAATCCATACGATGGCTTCAACATGCATGGGGTGAATGGCAAAGAGCAGGGCGACCACGGTTGTCATCAGTAAATTTTTCGTCCAGCGTTTGGCAAGGAAGAAGACCAATAAGGTATTGATCAGATGCAACAGGAGGTTGGTAAGTATAAACGGCCAGGCGACAGGACCCGACAAGCGGTGGTTGACGGCAAAGCTCAATACAGGAAGTGGCTGGTACATCCCCAGATGATATTGGCTGAAAATGGCTTTTGTGTCTATGGGGCCCTGTGATGCGACCACAGGATCAGATAAATATTCTCCGTCGTCCCAGCCAATCAGGAAGTGGTTGTTCAACGCTTTTGTAAACAAAAAGAAAGTCAGCAGCAGCAATACGGTCAGTATCAGTTTTTCAGGATGGACTTCCCTGAGTGACGCAAGCCTGTTGATGCTGTTACCCGGCTTGTTCTTATCCTGCCTGCGGCTGTGCTTGTCTGCGGCCATATGAAAGGTTGTTTGTGTCATTTCCTGGGATTGCAAAGTTAGTCCATATTCGCTCAGGGATGATATGATTCCTGCGATGAATATTAACCGGGAAGACCTGGTGAATGGTTTTGATTTTTTTGTTTCAGGTCTTCTTATTGCGCCTTTGTATTTGTAGCTTTGCAGTATGCCTCAGGCATTAAACTTTAACTGATTGAACAATGAAAAAATTCCTGTTCATTTGTCTTGCTGTATTGCCGGTTCTGGTTTTGAATTCATGCGGAAATAAAAAAGGGGAGATACTCACCGAAAGAATTCAGTATGATGTTCCTGTTAAAACTCCTGAAACTGACCTGGGCTGGTGGGTTCAGAACCTCGAAGGCCCGAAGCGTGAAAAGCTTGTGCAGGCCATCTTTACCTCAGCCAATGCGGGGAAACTGAAAATCTACGATGTGATGACAAACAAGCAGATGACGCTGGAGCAATTGCGTGAGCGGAGTGTGCGCACCGAACTGCTCACCCTGCAGCGTTCCTGGGCACCTTATGAAAACTTTGATACCATTGTAAAAAGAGAAGTTCAGCTTTCGGATGTTTCCCGCCTCAGGTTTCTGGAGGAGTGGTACCTCAATGAAGAAACCGGGCTGATCACCAAAAAGGTCATCGCAGTTTGTCCGCTGGTTGAAAGCTACACTGAAACCGGTGAACTGAGGGGCTACAATCCCCTGTTCTGGCTCTCCTTCGCCAGGAAGTTTCCGCTGGAAGCGAAGTAGGTATATCGTAACCTTTTTTCAAAGAAGTTGGTTGGGTTCCCAATAGTGCTGAAATTCTGAGTTGAAGTCCTGAATCCGGGCTAATAAATCAAAATGATAGATTGAATATGTAATATTGGGCTTCAATATGCTTTGTTTGGGGCCATGCAAATAAAATTCGATATTTTGCTGAGGCTGCTGTTCGGGCGGGTGAAATTGCTTTACCCGGTAAAGATATTTGATAAACATGCGACCCCTTTGGGGTCGGAGCTCTATCCGATTTGTTTATTTCTATAAACATGTAACCCCTCCGGGGTCAGGCCAGGATTTCCGGGGTTGCGGTGTTAATTAAAAGCCTCAGTTGGGTTAAACAAACATTTTTAAGAATAAGAATTTTGACTCCGGAGGAGTCAAATGTTTATAGAAGAGATGAATGTAATAGAAATGTGCGACCCCAGAGGGGTCGAATGTTTTTCCAATATCACAGATCATCCATCGCAAAATCCAAATCACAATCAAAGAATTATAAATATTGACTATTGTAATC
>CALMDN010000218.1 GCA_937864935.1 uncultured Bacteroidales bacterium | reverse complement strand
CCCGAAACGGTCAATAAGCTTCTCCTGGAACTTCAGCAGGTCTTCTTCCGCGTTTAGCCCGTCGAGTGCTTTGTACAGGCTCAGCCTTTCGGTGATGTTGGTCACGTAACTGTCGGGCATCATGATTTCGAGGTCGGTTTCAATCAGACACTCCTTTACATAATCTCTGCCTGCAGGCAGTTTCTCGTCGTAAAGTCCTTTGAAGTCAGCCTCCTTCAGCTCCATAATGGCTTCATCGAGGATGCGCTGGTACATTTCGAAGCCGATTTCCGAGATAAACCCGCTTTGTTCTGCACCCAGGATATTTCCGGCGCCCCGGATGTCGAGGTCACGCATCGCGATGTTGAAGCCACTGCCCAGCTCTGAAAACTCCTCAATGGCCTTCAGCCGCTTGCGGGCTTCATCGGTGAGCACCGAAGCAGGCGGGGCCAGCAGGTAACAGAAGGCCTTTTTGTTGGTTCTCCCTACCCTGCCGCGCAGCTGATGCAGGTCGCTGAGGCCGTAGTTCTGTGCTTCGTTGATGATGATGGTGTTTACATTCGGGATGTCGAGCCCCGACTCAATGATGGTGGTGGCTACCAGCACATCGTAATAGCCTTCCACAAAATCGAGCATCACCTTTTCGAGCTTGTGGCCGTCCATCTGCCCGTGCCCGATGGCAATTTTTGCATCCGGAACCAGCCGCTGAATCATGCCGGCAACCTCCTGTATGTTGTTCACCCTGTTGTGCACCACAAACACCTGCCCTCCCCTCGAAAGTTCGAAATGGATGGCATCGCGGATGGTTTCTTCGCTGAAGGCATGCAGCTCTGTCTGTACTGGATACCGGTTGGGCGGCGGCGTATTGATCACACTCAGGTCGCGGGCCCCCATCAGCGAAAACTGCAGGGTTCGTGGTATGGGGGTGGCTGTCAGCGTCAGTGTGTCAACATTCACCTTCATCTTTTTCAGCTTCTCCTTGGTCGCTACCCCAAATTTCTGCTCCTCATCGATGATCATCAGCCCCAGGTCCTTAAATTTAACATCCTGACTAACAAGGCGATGTGTGCCGATCAGGATGTCTATCTTTCCATCGGCCAGGTCTTTGAGGGTCTGTGTCTGTTCTTTTGCACTCTTAAACCGGTTGATGTAATCGACCCGGCAGGGGAATTCTTTCAGCCTTTCGCTGAAGGTTTTGTGATGCTGCAATGCCAGAATGGTGGTCGGCACCAGCACTGCCACCTGCTTGCTATCGGCCACGGCTTTGAATGCTGCCCTGATGGCAATCTCGGTTTTCCCGAAACCCACGTCACCGCACACCAGGCGGTCCATGGGGTATGATTTCTCCAGATCACGCTTCATATCAGCGGTTGCCTTTACCTGATCGGGGGTATCTTCATAAATGAAGGAGGCTTCCAGTTCGTGCTGCATATAGGTATCCGGATTAAAGGCAAATCCGTCGGCTGCCTTGCGCTCGGCATAGAGCTGAATCAGATCACGGGCGATGTCCTTCACCCGTTGTTTGGTCTTGCTCTTGAGTTTGTTCCAGGCGTTGGATCCCAGCTTGTTGAGGCCCGGGATGGTTCCCTCCTTGCCAACGTACTTCGAAATGCGGTGCAGCGAATGAATGCTGACGTACAGAATGTCGTTGTTCTGATAGATCAGCCGTATGGCTTCCTGTTGCCGGCCGTTGTTTTCAATCTTTTCAAGGCCATCGAAGCGGCCCACACCGTGGTCGATGTGTGTTACATAGTCGCCGGGCTGAAGGTCGTAGATCTCTTTCATGGTGATGGCCTGCTTGCCGGCAAAACCATCGCGTATGCGGTACTTGTGGTAACGTTCGAATATCTGATGATCGGTGTAGCAGGCTATGCCCGAGGGTTTGTCGATGAAGCCCTCGTGGAGCGAGAGGTTTAGAAGGCCGAAACTGATCTCTTCGGGCTTCAGGCCGCGATTTGCCCTTAAGTCGCTGAAAATCGTCTGAATGCGCTCGGTCTGCTTGGGGTTATCCGCAAGGATGAAGTTGCTGATGCCGTTTTTGCTGTTTTCGTTCAGGTTTTCAAGCAGAAGGTCAAAATTCTTGTTGAACGAAGGCTGAGGCGACATGTTGAAATCAAACTGCCGGGTATCGCTCAGCAGAAAACGGGTACCGGTTTCCACAATCCCGTGGGCCAGCACATCCGATTTAAAATCGGCAGCCGTGCAAAAAAGCTCCTCCGGTTTGAGGTGCCTGATGTCGGATGACAATTCGGCGAAGGCTTTTTCGGCTTTTTCAAACTCACCTCCGATCTTGTCGATGGCATATTCAAAATCCCTTATCCAGACAACCGACCTGCGGCCGATGTAGCTGAGAAAGGAGATCCGCTTTTCGTGCATGGTGCGGTCCTGCAGATTGGGCGTGATGGTGATGTGGTCGAGTTTGTCGATCGAGAGCTGGTTCGAGGGGTCGAAGGTGCGGATGGATTCAACATCGTCACCGAAGAATTCGATGCGGTAGGGCCTGTCGTTGGTAAAGGATAATACATCCACGATGCCCCCACGTATGGAAAACTGTCCGGGTTCAACCACGAAATCCACACGGTCGAAATTGTACTCCATCAGGAGATCGATCACAAAATCAATCGAAAGGCTCTCGCCGAGACCCAGGCGGAGTGTATTCTTTTTCAGGAAGGCCTTGCTCACCACCTTTTCGGCCAGGGCTTCGGGGTACGTGACTACCAGCGATCCGCCATCGCGCGACTCGAGCCGTTTCATTACTTCGGTGCGCGAAAGCACGTTTGTGTTGTCGGTCTTCTCAATCTCGTAAGGCCGGCGGTAAGTGGTCGGAAAAAACAGCACCTTCTTTTTGTGAAAAGGGGTCTCCTGCTCGCCAAGGAGATTTTCAAGATCATTGAAGAAATAGGCTGCTTCTTCCTTTTCAGGGAGAATAAAGAGATGCAGCGGCCCGGAATTCTGAAAAACAGCAGAAGCCACCACGGCGTTGGCCGACCCCATCAGGCCCTTCAGTTGAATCCGCGGAGTCTCCCCGGCATTGCATAAAGCAGCGATAGCCGCAACAGCCTCTGTGTTGCGGTAATGATCTGTCAGTTGAGAAACGTTCACTACTGCCCGGTTTTAATAAACAGGCCGCAAAGGTAAACTTTATTTCGGGCCTGTGCTTCGGTTTTAACCCTGCATCTCCGATGGAAATGAAAGCCCAATGTCTGATAACCGCAATGTTCCTGCCGGTTTTACTCTGAATACAACTTCATCATCTCCTCTGCCTTCTCAACCATGGCCTTTGATCCCACAAAGAGCGGCACCCGCTGGTGCAGTTCGGTCGGCTGGATGTCGAGGATGCGGATATACCCGTTGCTGGCCTTTCCTCCGGCCTGTTCTGCAAGAAAAGCGATGGGATTGCACTCGTAGAGCAGCCTCAGCTTACCGTTGGGATTCTTTTTGGTGCCCGGATAAATGTAGATACCTCCCCTGATCAGGTTGCGGTGAAAGTCGGCCACAAGCGATCCGATATATCGGGTGGTATACGGCCTCAGCGTAGCCGGATCGTCCTGCTGGCAGTATTTGATGTATTGTTTCACCCCCTCATGAAAGTAGATGTAATTGGCTTCGTTGATGGAGTAGATGTTCCCTCCTTCAGGAAAGGTCATGTCGGGATGTGAGAGCAGGAAAAGCCCGACCGAAGGATCAAGGGTAAATCCGTTTACCCCATGACCCGTTGAATACACCAGCATGGTAGAGGAACCGTAAATCACGTAACCGGCAGCTATCTGCCTGTTTCCCTGCTGCAGCAGGTCGATGACCGTACCTGAGCCTGAATCGCTGATACGCCGGTAAATGGAGAAGATGGTTCCTATGGGTACGTTCACTTCGATGTTGGAAGAGCCATCCAGCGGATCCATGGCCACCACATACTTCCCTTTTTGTGAGAAGGCACTGTCGTAGGTGTAGAGTTCATCGTTCTCTTCGGAGGCAACAGCGCAAACCATGCCACCATGCCGCATGGCGGCCAGGAAGCAGTCGTTGGCGAACACATCCAGCTTCTTCTGGTCTTCACCCTGCACATTCTGCGTCCCGAAATAGCCGTTGATGTCGGCCAGCCCCGCTTTGTTGATTTCGCGGTTCACCAGTTTGGCAGCAATGCCGATGTCGTTGAGCAATCGGGTAAATTCTCCGCTGGCATAGGGAAAATCAGCCTGCTTGTCGTTGATAAACTCAATCAGTGTCTTCATAACATTTCAGATTTTGGAGGTTGTAATACACTTTCTGATAAAGAAAGCCCCTGCAGGCGGGTGCCCCGGGCACACCTTCTGCCTCAGCAATGCCTGAAAAATGTCAGCCTCAGCCTGGTTAAAGATCAGTGTATACAATTCTAACCAAATGTATTAAATTTGTTCTATCAAACGAACGGGTATGAAAGTTTTCAAATTCGGTGGTGCTTCTGTGAAGGATGCAGCCTCTGTGGTAAATGTGAGGAAGATATTGTCGATGTACCAGGGTGAACCCCTGTGTGTGATATTCTCGGCCATGGGCAAAACCACCAATGCCCTGGAGAAACTCACCGAGGCATGGGTAAAACAGGATATGGTTGCTTTTGAGCTGCTCGACGAGGTTGAGAAATTTCACCAGCTTATTGCCGAGGAACTGCTTAGCGATGCTCACAAAACCACCCAGCCGCTTTTTGCTGAACTCCGCAGGATGCTTCAGGCCGAACCGCCCGTATTGTACGATTCGGCTTACGATATGCTTGTGCCTTTCGGCGAACTGCTCTCTGCCGCCATCGTGAGCGCCTACCTTAAACAGGACGGACTCTACAACCGCCTGCTGGATGCCCGCAACCTGGTGATTACCGACGAATCGTTCCGCAACGGACGTGGGCAGTGGGA
>CALMDN010000217.1 GCA_937864935.1 uncultured Bacteroidales bacterium | reverse complement strand
CACAATGTCAGAAAGCTCACTCTTTTTAATCTCCAGTTCATTGCGGAGTTCGTCAAGTGATTTCTGAGCAGTGGCGATCTCGTCGTTCTTGAGGTTCAGGCTGTTGGTGAATTCTTTGATCCTTTTTTCTGCCAGGGCAATCTCGAGATTCTGAAATTCGATTTCCTTGGAAAGAGAATCGTATTCGCGGTTGTTGCGCACATTCATCTGCTGCTCTTCGTAGCGCTTGATCTGCGACTGACTTTCCTTGATCTGAATATCTTTCTCCCTGATCTGTGCTTTCAGGTTCTCAATGTCCTGAATGTAGTTGTCAATACGGGTTTCCAGACCGATAATTTCATCTTCAAGGTCTTCCACTTCGAGTGGTAGTTCACCCCTGATGATTCTGATTTTATCGATCTGAGAATCTATCTGCTGAAGGTTGTACAAAGCAATCAATTTTTTCTCAATCGAAATCTCTGTTTCTTCACCATCAGTGTGTGAGAGCGTTACATGCGCAGAAATTACACTTTGTTCTTCTGATTCTTTAACCGGGGTGTTGTCAACCTCAGCAGCGCTTTTTGCTTTCGATGGTGCTTTTGCCATATGAGTTCTGAATTAAATAATTAATTTACAGATAGTTAACCGGATTGGTACTTATCGTGGAAATTTGGAGTGCAAAGGTAGGAAATTTTTCTTTAACAATCTGATACAATAATTCTTTCGTAAATTGTTCTGTTTCATAATGGCCTGCCTCGATCAGCAGAATTTTGCCCTCTGCCATAAAATAGTCGTGGTATTTCAGCTCACCGGTTACAAAAACATCGGCGCCAGCCCTCATGGCATCGCGGATCAGAAAATTCCCTGAACCTCCGCATACGGCGACTTTACTCACCGGTTTACCGGTAAAAGGCGAGGAGCGTACCGCCGGAGTGCCCAGTGTTTCTTTCACCAGTTGAACAAACTGCGCTTCGGATGCCTCCTGGGGCAGGGTACCCACCATTCCTGCACCGGTTAACCCGTTTTCGTTGTTCAGCGCATAAGAGTCCCAGGCAATTTCTTCGTAGGGATGCGCCAAACGTACTGCCGTCATCACCACCGGCTCTTTCCAGGCGGGGACGATGGTTTCAATCCTGATTTCGTTTTCCGAATGGAGTTTCCCCTGTTCACCGACAAAGGGATTGCTTCCCGGGCCTGCCCTGAAGGTTCCTGTGCCGCTGATGTTGAAACTGCATGAATCATAATTCCCTATGTGTCCGGCACCGGCATCAAACAAGGCCTGCTGCACCGCAGCGGCATGACTCAACGGGGCAAAGACCACCAGTTTTCTCAGGTTGCCCCTGATCGGACTGAGTATTTCGGGCTGTTGAAGACCCAGTTTGCTGCAGAGGATCGCATTGACCCCGGCGGATGAATTGTCGAGGTTGGTGTGTGCCGCATACAGGGCAATGCCGTTGCGTATGGCCTTGATGATACACCGCTCCGTTTCGTCGCTTCCGTTGATTTTTTTCAGCGGTTTGAAGATGATGGGATGATGTGCTATGATCAGGTTGCAGTTCAGCCGGATGGCCTCATCAACAACCGCTTCTGTAACGTCAAGGGTGATGAGTGCCCCGCTGATCTCTTCTTCCGGATGGCCGGCCAGCAAACCCGAATTGTCGTATGATTCCTGCAAAGCCAGTGGGGCAATCTCTTCAATACACCGGGTGATTTCTTTCAACCGCATGGCACAATTTTTTATTTTTCAAAGCTAATTGAAAAATCCGAAAATCGGGCAACCGGCCTGCGGATTGTTTTAAAGGCCTCCGGAGCCAGGATGAAGAGTCCAGCTGAACTGCAGCTTTTTGCGCATATTTCTGTAATCAAACCTTAGCTGGGAATTCAGAATTTTTATTTCCTAACATTACTCTTGAATCACAATAAATACTGATTTCTGACTGAAAAGAATACCAGATTTCCGGTATGACCTATTGCACTAATCCTGATTAAGCATTGACCTTCAGGGGGTGGGTATGTAAGAATTTTTTACCGGATGGGAGTCTGGATTCGTCAAAGTATTGACAATTAGTATGTAATGCTAACAATTTTCGTACTTTCATCTGAAAAAATATTTAAATTCCCTGCAAGGAATTCACACATTTTTAATATGTGACTGCTTGTGCCGGAATTTATATTTAATACTTTTAGGGCATGGAATTTCTGAAGCTTCTGTTGTTTCCGTTGTCGCTCGTTTATGGCCTGATAACCGGCTTCAGAAATATTCTTTTCGATCTTAAGCTGCTGCCTTCAAAGGAGTTTGATCTTCCGGTGATTTCAGTCGGGAATCTGTCGACCGGAGGAACCGGGAAGACTCCACATGTGGAATACCTTGTCCGTCTGCTTTCGCCTTCCTTTAAAGTAAGCACCCTGAGCCGCGGCTACGGAAGGAAAACGAAGGGATTTATTCAGGCCGGCGAAAATGACAATGCTTCCACCATCGGGGATGAACCGATACAATATTTCAGGAAATTCAGAGAGACGGGTGTTTTTGTTGATGAAAAGCGTCGCAGAGGAGTCGGGGGGATTCTTAAAAGTAAACCGGATACTCAGGTGGTTATACTTGATGATGCTTTTCAACACCGCTACGTAAAACCGGGTTTGTCGTTGCTGCTTACCGATTACCACCATCTCTACTGTAATGATTACCCATTGCCCAGCGGCAGATTGCGTGAATTCCGCGCCGGAGCAAAAAGGGCTGATATCATCATCGTTACCAAGAGCCCGAAAGTGCTGTCACCCATTGAAAGACGAAAGATCATCCTCGATCTGAAACCGCATAACCATCAACGGGTATATTTTTCGTTCATCCGCTACGGGCAGATACAGTCTTTGTGGACCCACCCATCCAGTTACAAATCGTGTGATAAATACAATTTTATCCTGCTGTTTGCCGGTATTGCCAATGTTTATCCGCTTCAGGATCAGCTTAAAAAAATGTGTAACGAACTGCTTGTAATTCAATTTCCTGATCATCACCAATACACAGCCCGGGATCTTGATAAGATCAAAAGAAATTTTGACGATATTTACAGCCGCAATAAGCTTTTGGTCACTACTGAAAAAGATGCCATGCGGTTGCTCAATCCGGCAATCATGGAACAAGCGACCCGGATGCCGGTACACTACCTGCCCATAGAGGTTGAGTTTCATGGTAGGGATAAGGAATCATTTAATGATCAGATATTGAATTATGTTGGAAAAGATTAACGAAAGTGTTGCATTTATCAAGCAGCACATACAAAGCTTACCTGAGGCAGGCATTATTCTGGGAACCGGTCTGGGCGGGCTAACCCGCGAAATAGCCATTGAGACAGCCCTGCCCTACGGAGATATTCCCAATTTTCCGGTTTCGACAGTTGAAGGGCACAAGGGGCAGCTGATTTTCGGCACCCTTGGCGGAAAACAGATTGTAGCCATGCAGGGCCGCTTCCACTATTATGAAGGATGGTCGATGCAGCAGATCGTATTCCCTATCAGGGTTATGCAGGCCCTTGGCATCAAAGTGCTGTTTGTTTCCAATGCAAGCGGAGGGCTAAACCCCGGTTTTGATGTTGGAGACATTATGTTTATCACCGACCACATCAACCTCATGGGTACCAACCCGCTGATAGGGCCCAACGATGAAAAAATCGGACCCCGTTTCCCCGATATGAGTGAAGCCTACGACCGGGCCATTCTCGATAAGGCCTGCGCTCTGGCCAGCCGTGAAGGCATTCCCTTCCGCACAGGAGTTTACGCAGCGGTTACAGGACCAACCTTTGAAACACCGGCTGAATACCGATACATTCACACCATTGGTGCCGATGCTGTAGGCATGTCAACCGTGCCCGAAGTAATTGCCGCGAGACACATGAATGTGCCGGTGTTTGCTGTTTCAGTCATTTCGGATCTCGGAGTGCCAGGTAAGATTGTGGAAGTTTCACATAAGATTGTGATTGATGCCGCAAGCAAGGCCGAACCGCTGATGACCCGCATCATTACCGGGCTGCTCGCAGGGCTCACCTTCTGATGCATCAGGGTGAAATCCGCCCGAAGCTCATTCATCTCTATGCGTTCATTCACCATGAAACCTTTTCCTTCAGGCTTGTTGTTCTGGTTGCCGGCACTGGTGCTTTTGACTGTGACTGCCTGTCACCAATCTGAGCGCGACAAGACAGCAGTGATCTCCGGCCAGCTGGATGAACAGAACGAACTTACCCTGCTTCTCACCCGGATTGACACCGCGGGGTTCACCCTCGTAGATTCACTGAGGCCGGAAAGCAAGGGTGCTTTCGCTTTTCAGTTTGAGCCCGGTCAGCCGGGATTCTATCTTCTGCAATGGGGTGCGAAGACACTCTCATCCATGGTGATTTTTCCCGGTGACTCCATATCCGTTACAGTGAATGAGGGTGTGGCCAGCCTCAGAGGCGGCAAAGAGGCCGGGTTTTATGATAATTTCCGTCAGCAGTTGCTCTTGGCAGAAGACCTGGCCGATTCACTCGGCATGATGCTCAGCCTCGCCCGCGACCTCGAAAACTATCCGGAAATGAGGCAAAGCACCGACAGTACCTGGCTTAGTACCCTTCGTGCTGTAAAAGCAAAGGCCATATCCTACTTCGAAAGCCATCCCGGTTTCCTTTCTCAGCTGCTGGTGATCAACAGCAAGATTCAACGGACCTTCATTTTTGATCAGGTGGCCGACAGCAGCTGGTTGTATAAGGTCGCCGATAACCTGAGTGCAGCTCACCCCGGAAATGTGCATGTTGTGGCTTTCGCGGGCCGGGTGAGGGGCATCAGGGAATCCAACAGGGCAGAGATGCGGGCCGTGGGAAAGATGAAAAAAGGCAGTACGGCTCCCGACATCTCACTGCCGGATATCAGCGGCCAATCCAGAAACCTTTACGGGCTTAACAGCCGTTACCGGCTGGTGTATTTCTGGGCACCGGGCGATGCCCTTAGCCGCAAAACAAATCCCGAACTGAAACAAGTGTATGAGCGTTTCAAATCCTCAGGTCTCGAAATATTTGCCGTTGGACTGGATCGTTATACCGATCGCTGGAAGTCTGCCGTTAACCTCGACAAACTCTGGTGGGTGAATGTGAACGATACCCTGGCCGGAAATTCACTGGTTGCCCGTGACTGGCTGGTACAGAAACTGCCCCTGATGATTCTGGTTGACAATCACAACCAGATCGTGGGCCGCTATACTTCGGTGAAACAGCTCGAAGCAGAACTGAAATCAGCTTCCAAACAGTAATCCGTTCTGAATGGCCGGCCTTTCCATCCTATTTGTTACTTTTGTGCAGATCTGAATATAAAAATCAATATTCTTGAAAATATACTTCGCCTCTGATTTCCATCTCGGAATCCCCGATCATGCTTCCAGCCTGAAGCGCGAAAAAATGTTGGTCAATTGGCTGAACGAGGTTTGCCATGATGCATCTGCCATCTATCTGATGGGTGATGTGTTCGATTTCTGGTTCGAATACAGAACAGTGGTGCCCAAAGGCTTTACCAGGTTGTTGGGTAAACTGGCTGAAATCACCGACAGCGGGGTTCCGGTCTATCTTTTCCGGGGAAATCACGATATCTGGGCCTTTGATTATTTTGCACAGGAGACCGGCATTCAGCTCCACCGGGAAGCCGTGATCAGGGAGTGGAACGGAAAGCGGTTCTTCCTGGCCCATGGCGATGGGCTGGGCCCGGGTGACAATGGCTACAAATTCCTGAAAAGGGTATTTGAGTTCAGACCCAACCAATGGCTGTTCCGGTGGCTGCATCCTGATATCGGTACACGCATGGCCCTTTTCTTCTCGCGCAAAAGCCGGTACGCCAATGTTGCCCGCGATGCAAAACAGATGGCCGATGAAGGCGGCATCGACATGAGCAGGGAGCGCCTGTTCGGGTTTGCCGGGGAGTTCCTCAAAAAAGACCCAACGATCAACTACTTTATTTTCGGTCACCGGCATATCCCCATCTGCATGCCCCTTGAGGCAGACAGCTGGTTTGTCAATCTGGGCGACTGGATTTCCAATTTCAGCTATGCAGTGTTCGACGGGGAGGAGCTGAAGCTGATGACCTATAAAACCGGTAAACCTGAACTGATCAGGGCGGCTGACTCCGGGACGATACAATAGTCGTGCTCACTGTTGTCGTGTTTTATTACTAAGGTTTATAGGAAGAAAAGGTTGGCTTGTATCCTGAATCAGCTTCAGGGACTGATTATTTGTAATGCCATCCATGGATTGATTCACTGAGCATCCGTTCTTTCTTTGGTTTAAAGGGGAAACTTTCTCTTTTTCATCAACCTTCGTAACACGGAAGGCCTCCTATGAAGGTTGACCTTATTCCCTTATTCCGCACACAGTATAGCCGGCTCTCCTCGATCGTTGCATAGCCTGTGATAAGGGAATAAGGTTACATTATTAACCTATCATCGTTGGTTTTACTAAGGTTCTTTGGAAGATAAGGTTGGTTTGTATCCTGATTCAGCATCCGGGACTGATTATTTGTAATGCCATCCATGGATTGATTCACTGAGCATCCGTTCTT
>CALMDN010000216.1 GCA_937864935.1 uncultured Bacteroidales bacterium | reverse complement strand
TGAGGGAGATAGGGAAACCCTTCATACCTGAAGGGTACCCTGTGTTTTCCATCTGTTCCCTGATACCTGCCATCAGGATCATCGCAAGGGTAAATCCTGCCGCAATCGCGCTGGCATAGACAACACTTTCGATAAGATTATAATTTTTTTGAACTGCAAGGATTGCTATCCCAAGTACTGCACAGTTGGTGGTAATCAATGGCAGGTAAATACCCAAGGCCATATACAACGATGGTGCAGCCTTTTTTAATATTATCTCAACGACCTGAACCAGAAATGCGATAATGAAAATAAAGGTGATCGTTTGCATAAACTCAATATGGAGCGGAACAAGGATATAGTATTGAATGAGGTAAGTTACAAGATTGGCCAGAGCCATCACAAATACAACTGCGGCACCCATTCCGACCGAAGTTGAAACTTTCTGGGAAACTCCAAGAAACGGACAAATCCCCAGAAACTGAGCCAGCACAACATTGTTGACCAGCAGTGCAAGAATTATTATGCTAACGAACTCCATAACTCAGGTATTTAAATATTGTATCTTTTTTTCATGCGGTTCATCATGGCAATGAGGTAGCCATAAGTAATGAATGCACCAGGAGGTAAAATGAAAATGAGGATGGTGTTGGCATCTTCAGCAAGCAGTTTAATATCGAATATTGATCCGTTACCGAGCAATTCTCTGATACTCCCCATTAAAGTTATTGCCAGCGTAAAACCGATTCCCATTCCAAGTCCATCCAGGATTGCTGGCATAATACTGCTTTTCTGGGCGAATGCTTCCGCTCTTCCCAGAATGATGCAGTTTACTACAATCAGAGGGATAAAGATACCAAGGGTCGCGTAAAGATCCGGAGTAAATGCCTTCATAACCAGATCAACAATGGTTACAAAAGTGGCGATAATGACAATGAAGGCTGCAATACGTACTTTATTAGGAATCAGATTCTTAAGTGCTGCAATGAGAAGATTTGAAAAAACCAGAACAAAGGTAGTGGCTGCACCCATACCAATTCCATTAATGGCTGAAGTTGTTACAGCAAGTGTGGGGCAGGTTCCAAGAACCAATACCAAGGTTGGATTCTCTTTGAACAATCCGTTGGTAAAATATTTTATCTGACTCATTGGTTACCTCCATTGTTATTCGTTGAATCCTTGATATTCATTTTAGCAGGAGCAATGTCCCTCATGAATACTGTATAGGCCTTCTGTACTCCGTCGCAAAAAGCTCTGGAGCTGATGGTCGCAGCGGAAATAGCATCGATGGTGCCTCCGTCTTTTTTTACTTTTACCTCTTTATTCTGAAGAATTCCAATATCCAAAGCGTTAAACTGGTCTTTAAATTTGGGTTCCTTCATTTTTGTCCCGAGTCCGGGGGTCTCTTTCTGTTCAAGGACAACAACATTATAGATTTTCCCATCAGGCAGGAAACCTACCATCAGGTCAAACCTGCCGGAATACCCTTTTTCAGTAAAAGTTTTAACAGCACAACCCACCGGAACTCCATCTTTTGAAGCGGGATAGAATACGAGGTTCTCTATGTTAACGATTTCTGCAGTAGGGTCATTATTGAAAGGAGGCAAAACGTCTTTAACTGCTTTGACCTCCTTTTCCTTGCTTGCCCTGGCGATCGGATCTTTGGTCAGGTTATAAACAAATCCAAGAGCAGCCGACATCCCGATTGAAATAAACAAAAGGGAAAGAATCATATTTTTAAGTGAGGAATCCAGCTTTGCCATAGGTGTAGTTTTAAAAAACGTTCTGCTTATGATTTTGCGGGTACTTCTCCGAATCTTTTTGGCTTGAATGACCTGTTGATTAACGGAGTAAATGCATTCATAATAAGAATGGCAAACGAAACTCCTTCAGGATAGGCTCCCCACACCCTGATGAGAATGGTAAGCAACCCGGCTCCGACGCCAAACACCAGCTGGCCACGGGGCGACATAGGTGAAGAAACCATATCGGTCGCCATAAAGAAGACACCCAGAATCATCCCCCCTGCAAGCATATGCATTACCGGATCAATGAACCGGGCCGGATCAACCAGCCAGAGAATTCCGGAAAAGACAAAAGCGGAGCCTGTATAGGCGACCGGAATATGCCAGGTAATGATCTTTCTGAAATACATATAGGCTGCCCCCAGCAAGAGGGCAATGGCTGAAATCTCACCCACCGAACCGCCCTGAGCTCCGATCATATCGTTCATGTAACCCGGAAACCCGCTGCTTCCCATCAGCTCCTGAACCGATTTGCCAGCATTCAGCCCTTCTTTCAGAATGCCAAGGGTGGTTGGTCCGGTAACAGCATCGGTAACACCGGGAGCAAACAAGGCCTTGGGCACCGGCCATGAAGTCATTTGAACCGGAAAGGAGATCAGCAGAAAAACCCTGCCGATCAGGGCCGGATTAAATGGATTTTTCCCCAGCCCGCCAAACGACATCTTGGCGATTCCGATTGAAACCAGGGCTCCGACAACGATCATCCAGACCGGAAGGTTAGATGGTACATTAAAAGCCAGCAGTACACCGGTAACCAGTGCACTTCCGTCGTTGATGGTGAGTGGACCTTTGAGCAGGTATTTCTGAATGATCCAAACAAAAAACAGACAGGCTGCCACCGAGATAAAGATTACCCTGGCAGCATCCAGACCAAAAAAGTAAACCGAGACAAAGATGGCCGGGATCATGGCAACCACAACCCCATACATAATTGATTTAACATTCTGATGGCCATGGACATGGGGTGAACCCGATACAGTGAGTAAGCTCATATTATTTCTTCCCCCTATTTCTGATAATGATTCCTACTTTGTTCTTCCCCAGTCTCAGGTAGTCGAGCAGGGGTCGCCCTGCCGGACAGGTGAAATGGCAGGAACCGCACTCAATACAGTCCAAAATACGCTCATTTTCAGCGTTTTCGAACATCTGATTTTCAGAAAGCTGTGCCAGCAAAACCGGTTCCAGCCCCATGGGACAGACAGAGATACACCGGGCACACCGGATGCAGTTGACCACCGGCATCCTCTTACTCTCTTTTTCCGGCATCACCAGGATGCCTGAAGTACCTTTAACAACCGGTACTTCCAGCGTAGTCAGGGCTTTGCCCATCATGGGGCCGCCATTGATCACTTTTCCGGTATCCCCGGGCAGGCCTCCGGCAAAATCAATCAGTTTATTGACCGGGGTACCGATGCGGACCAGCAGGTTTGAAGGCTTCTTAAGCGATTTTCCTGTGACAGTTACTACGCGTTCGAACAGGGGTTTGTTCTTCTGAACCGCTTCATATACCGCCAGAGCCGTGCCTACATTGTTCACCACACAGCCTACCTCGATAGGGAGCTTGCCGGAGGGAACTTCACGACCGGTAATCGCTTTGATCAGTTGTTTTTCGCCTCCCTGGGGATATTTTACTTTCAGCGGCACCACTTCGATTCCCGGATATTCAGCTGCCAGTTTTTTCAGGTGATCAATGGCATCCGGCTTGTTTTTTTCAATTCCGATGTAGGCTTTCTTAACATCCTGACCTTTCATCAGAATCTGAATCCCGATCAGCATCTCCCGGCTGCGTTCAAGCATCAGCCGGTGGTCAGAAGTGAGGTAAGGCTCACATTCTACCCCATTGATCAGCAGGTTCTCAGCCTTCTTTCCTTCAGGAACCATCAGCTTCACATGCGAAGGGAATGTTGCTCCGCCGAGACCGACCACTCCCATCTCATTGATCTTCTTTACAATTTCTTCACGCGAAAGCGTTATTTCAGCTTTAATTTCCCTGCTGCAATCGATCTGCCCATCCCATTCATCACCTTCAACATCAATAACAACGGCCGTTCTCCTGTAACCGGAAGTATCCGTTATCTCTTCAATTCTCGACACCTTTCCGGAAACCGAGGAATGAACATTGGAGGAGATAAATGCCTCGCCTTTTGCCAGCAGTTGCCCGGTTTTAACCACTGCCCCCTTTTCTACGATGAGCTTTGAGGGAGCACCCAGACTCTGTGAAACCGGAATAAACACCTTTTCCGGCAAGGGCAGAGCCTCGATGGCTGCACCCGCTGAAAGCTTGTTTTCTTCCGGATGAACTCCGCCTGATTTAAATGTCTTCAATATAAGGATCCTCCATGGATTAATTTCGGTACGTCGGATGATGAATCAGGCTTCGGCTGTATCAGCTACGCTTGCTGATTCGGCTGGCTTTTCCTTACGGGGCGGAAAATTGGTCTCAAGAATGGCCCCTGTCGGACAAACAGGTTCACACTTCCGGCATAACCGGCATTTATTGTAATCAATATATGCGAGGTTATTAACAAGGGTAATCGCTTCGTAAGGACATTCCTTCACACATTTGCCGCACCCGATGCAGGCAACCGCACAATTCTTCTTCGCCGGTCCGCCTTTTTCTGTATTTACACAGGAAACATAAATGCGCCGATCCTTCTTGCCTTTTAGCCTTAACTCGATGATGCTCCTCGGACAGGCGGTAACACAGGCACCGCAGGCCACACAATGCTCATCGCTGACAACAGGCAAACCGGTAACAGAATCGATATAAATCGCATCAAACTTGCATGAAACAACACAATCGCCATAACCCAGACAACCGTTCGGACAACCACTCTCCCCGGATGAGAGTGAATGGGCAAAGGCACACGAAACCGCACTGTCGTAAATCACTTTCTGCGGGGCGTTTACTCTGCTGCCGCTGCAACGGACAACAGCAATCATGGGATCTCTTTCAGCAGCTTCAAGACCCATGGCAGCTGCTATCTGCTTCATGGCTTCACTGCTGCTTACCGGGCAGTTAAGTTTTGACAGGTCCTCTGTACGTACAACCTCTTCCGCGAAAGCACGGCAACCGGCCAGTCCGCAACCTCCGCAATTGGCACCGGGCAAGAGTTCAGCTACAATATCGATTCTGGGATCTTCAATTACCCTGAATTTCTGTGCAACGAAATAGAGAATTATCGCTGAAATCACTCCAATTGCACTTAATGAAATCACTGCAAATAACAAGGTGTTGTCCACGGCTGGCTCCTTTTATAATTTGATATTCCCCTGTCCCATTCTGAAATGCTCCAGAACGTGACAAATGTAGCAACAAATAAAAAAAGCTGTTTCAAACTTATTAAAAAAACCATTAGATATTGAAGCTTAATAACGAGCATTTTATGATTTTTTTAAATACAAAAAACTAGATACAAAAAATACTATGATCTGATAATCAATATTTAAGAATTTTATTTAGAATCTATATAAATAGATTCCGGAAATAGCTAAAAAAAAAACCGGCATTCACTGCCGGTTCTTCTTTTTGTAGCTATACTTGGTTATTGAAGCACCACCTTGGTTTCTGCTGTCTGATTTCCGTAAAGGATTTTCAGCATATATACCCCTTTTGTTCTGCCCGACAGATCCAGCGAAGTCCTGAAAACAGAAGGTACATTCATGTATTCCTGATCAATAACTTTAGATCCCCTGAAATCGGCAACCTGCAGTCTGATGTTTTCACCGGCAGTCATGCCGCTCATTTCAACAACAAATTTTCCGTCGGTCGGATTGGGGATCACCCTGATGGAAGGCTTGCCCGGGTCATCAATTCCGACACAGGGAGCAAAGCTTATGTTTCTGTTGGCCACGGCATTGCTGCAGCCGTATTCATTCACCACGGTGAAGGTGAGGGTTACCGTACCCTGAATGGTATCCTGTGTACCCGGCATATAACGCGTGTTGTAAAGGGTGGCATTGTCAAAAGTCCCGTTTCCGGAAGTTGTCCACAACACAGAAGATGCATGGGTAGCACTTCCCCTTACCTGCAGGGAGGCTGTTTTGCAGATGATGGTATCATTGCCGGCTGAAGCCTGTGACAGTGGATGAATTACAACTGCAATTCCGTCGGTTGTTTCAGCACACAGCGGGTTTCCGGCGGCAGTAATGGTAAAACTGATCCCACCGGCTGCCAGGTCACCGGCACCAGGAGTGTAGGTTGCAGACAGCTCATTGTTCGTTGTAAACTGTCCGTCACCTTCAGTGTTCCACAGTACGCTTTCAAATCCTGACCCGGTGGCATTGAGGCTGATGGTTTCTCCGCTGCAGATGCTGAAATCCTCACCGGCATTCACCTCAGCAGCCTGATGGAACGTCAGGGTAAGGACATCGGAAACATCTGAACATGGAGCAATGCCTGTAGCATTCAGGTTAATTTCAACAGATCCTGATTCAATGTCGCTGATGCTGGGTGTATAGGAAGCATCCAGGAGCGTATTGTTATCAAAAGTTCCGCTTCCTGAGGTTGTCCACAACAAACTACTGAAACCGCTTGCAGAGGCAGCAAGCGGTATCGGTTCAGCGCTGCAGGTTTCAATGGATTCACCGGCATTCACGGTGGCCGGAGAGGCAATGCTTAATACGACTTCGTCGGAAGATTCGGGGCATCCATAATCACTGAAGGCGCTTACGGTAAGCAGAACGCTGCCGTTGGCGATATCCAGCGGACCGGGGAAATAATCGGAACGGGCAGCATTCGGATTTTCGAAAGTTCCATCACCAGCAGTTACCCATTGCAGTGAATCCTGATTCTGGGCAAACGAATTGAGGGTAATGGCATCTCCGGCACAGATGCTCAGATCGTTGGGAGCAACCACCGAAGGCAATGGATAAACGTTCACACCAATGGAAGAAGAAACCGAAGCGCCACCGCTGGTGACTGTTACTGTATAAATGGTGCTGACTTCAGGAGATACCTGGGGATTGCGAAGTGAGCTAGTGAATCCCGGAGGATCAGACACCCATGAATAGGTATCGCCTGAGCCGCCACCGGTAACCTGAACATTCAGCTGCACAGTTTCGCCGGCACAGATGGTATTCGGGAAGGCTGAAGCCGTAGCAACCATCGGTTGACCAAAGGTGAATGACCCGATGCGTGTTTTCCAGTTCTGATCGCTGGTACTGGTATAATACTCCTGGGTGTACCAGAAAACGGTATCTGCAACAGGATCTACCGACATCATGCTGTAATCTCCCCAACGCTGGTAGAAAGAGGTTTGGGCACCCCCACCGGCAACAATTTCCTGTTCAGCAAAGGTCATGGTACCCAGAGGATCTGAAGCCCTGCGCCCGGTAGACCGGATCGACGGATACATGCTTGACGAAGAGATTGAATAGCCCAGTGCGATGTCTCCGTAACTGTTCATGGCAATGGAACCCATCCATCGTGAAGCGTTGTCAGGTGAGTAGGTTCCCTGCTGATAAATCTGCCAGCCCGAACCCGAATTCCGGAACTCATACCAGCGTACACCGGCATGTCCGGAAACATTCACCGTATGATTGGTAACCATTGACTGGTATGATCCGAAGTTCCTGTATTGCAACCTGTACATAAGCCGGTCGCTGATGGCCTGCAGGGTGGTGGATGTCCCTTGCTGGGGTATACCTGAGATGTTTGAGCTGTATGATTGAACCGGCAAGGTTACCAGTTGTGAAAAGGTTGAATTGGAAGGGGTGGTCCAGTCTGCATCGAGGGTATACAGCACAAACCTGTCGGGGCTTCCATCCCTCACATAACCAAACAGAGCGGGGCTGCCTTCAGGAGCAGGCATGCCGTCGCAGTCTGCCGGCTGGAAAGTGGATGGATCACCACCCGAGGGGGTGGTGAAGAAAATCATGGATGCCGTGGGGTCGCCAGCCAGCATCTTGGTGCGGTCAAGCGCTGCCACCCCGGTACCTGCCCAGTTGAGGCTGCCTGAAGAAAATGAATTGACTGCCAGGTAGTAACCATCGTGCCATACACCAAGTTTCGGGTAGTCGGGCATGTTGGTGAAAGTAAAGGCATACATGTACCATGATCCCAGTGGATCACCGGTCTGTGAATCAGCAATCAGTTCATAAAAAGGGCCGTTGGGATAGTTCGGCAATGCAAACTGGCTGGCAATCCAGCGGTCAGCCTGTTCATCGTACAGCACAATGGGGTCGCCATCGTTTGAACCCGACCATGGACCTGGAAATCCGTTCCACAGTGTCTTGTTGTCGACCGGTCCGTAAAGGAGCGTGCCCGACTTGTTCCAGATGGCAAAAGAGAGGTTCACCATCTGCATGTAGTGATTGGGGCCTACATCACCCTGGGTGTC
>CALMDN010000215.1 GCA_937864935.1 uncultured Bacteroidales bacterium | reverse complement strand
CCGGCAGTGTGATTCTTTTCCAGTATCTTGCAGAGGCATCATATTTCAACATCCCGTTAAGGGATCCTGCGTACAGCTGTCCATTGTCAGTCTTCAGGAGTGTAAATATCTTCCTGTTGTCGATGCCATCGTCAATGCCGGTATTGAAACAGGAGAAACTGCTGAATGCGGAGTCAGTGAGCCAGATTCCGGCATTTCCGTAAACAAGTACACTATCTGCACCGAACTCGATATTGCCTTTTACAGCCGCCAGGTTCCAGTTGTGATACCGGTAGGCAGGAGGCAGCAGGCTGCGCGGAACATCGGTTCCTGAAAACAGGTTCCTGTGGTTGAGCACTATGCCCGATAAGGCAAACAGGATGAGAAAAGCCCCGATGATGAGCGAAGGCCATTTGTGGTATTTCCGGAGAGTTTTCACGTGTCAGAATCTGAGCAGTTGTGGCAGTGTTTTCTGAAAGTGCTGATTTCCGGATACTATCCGTATATGGTCATCGGCCAGAAATCAGCACATCCAAAGGCATCAGGCCTTGATCATGGTCAGCACCATCTTAAAGCGGGTGATTGAATTCACGGCATGTGGAATATTGGCGGGCATAATGATGGTTTCGCCCGCGGTCATCTGATTCGCTTCACCACCGATCACAACCTCTGCCTCACCTTCCACGATCTGTATCATGGCATCAAACGGTGCGGTGTGTTCACTGAGCCGCTGCCCCTTGTCGAATGCGAAAAGGCTGACATTTCCGGTGCTTTTCTCCAGCACCCTTTTGCTTACAATCCCTCCTTCGGAATATTCTATCTCATTGCTGAAGATGAAGGCTTTTCTGTTGTTGAACCTGTTGGTTTCCATAGTTTCTCCTTTAGTTTTCCCTGAAATAAACAACATGCGCTTCATTATCGCCTTTGGTAATCCAATGGCCGAAGTTCAGACTGCTTGCCTTATCAATCAGCGGTGCCGGAAGGAAGGGTGCGGTCAGTTTGTAAATGTTGCCTTTTTTCAGGCTTTTCAGATCTGCAATTACCTGATTTACAGGATGCTCTCCGGCTGCCAGCATGGGCCGTGCATCCAGCTCAGCTGAGATCAGACTTTCGTTGAACCAGCCCGGTTTTATGGTGTTGTACATGGTGTTTTCATTTTGGTTAAACAAATCCTGACCGACTTCCTTCCTGAGAAGATTGATCAGGTCATCTATCTTAACATTGCCAATGGCCGCAGCCTGCTGGAGGGTAGCTATTTTCGCCACCGTTTTTCTGAGCACCGGGTTCTGCAGTTTCTTAAATGCCGGTACATAACCGATCAGCACGGCTTCGAGCTGAGGATAGGCTTCAATCAGCTGAAGTACTTTGGTTTTCGGAGTAATAATAAGTTCGTTTTCCATTGTATATTGAGTTAGCTGTAGCTTAGAATCCGCTGTTCGCCTTGCAGTTCACGGTAGCGGTTCACATTGTGCGAAACTTCAAGGGTTCCGAGGTATTGCCCGTGTTCATCACGCAAGGCAAAGTATTCAATGTGAATCATTTTGCCTCCCATGTTGATCCAGAAAGGTGCCCTGGAATGCTTTCCAGTCTTGAAATCATCGATGATCTTATCCACGATGTGCGCACTGGCCGGCGGATGGCAATGTCTTACATCGCGGTTGAGAATGGCCCTGTTGCGCTGGAATATCCGCTCGGCCCCCTGAGAAAAGTATTTGACTTTGTCATCCTTGTCAACAAAGGTCATATCAACAGGTAAGGTGTTCAGGATGGCAAGCAGCTCAGCCGGAGAGAAGCCGCCCGATGGCAGCTGTATATGACTTCCTTCTGTTCTGGCCTGATCCAGGTTTTTTTCTGTGGTCCATGCCGGAATCCAGGTGTCTTTCGGGTCGTACAGGCAGAAACCGATTTCGAGTGATTGTTTGCTGATCTCAAACCATTCAGCTTCGGTGAGTTTGTCCATGGCCATGGGGAAGAGTATCTGCTCCTCTTTAACCATCATATCATCAATGCCAAAGAGTGCCTGATTCAGAACGATTTCAGCCGAAGCCAGCAGTTCATCCCTGGTGAGGTCTTCATGACTGAGAATCTCCAGGCTCCCTTTGAGCAGTTCCCTGATTTCATCGTGCTTTCCCCACATTACCTTCGGAGGCCCGGTAATTCCTTTGCTTTCCAGGAAAGGGAAAAGCAGGTATTCCTTCCGCTGGTAATGCTTGTCCACATCAAAAAGACTGTTGAACAGACCACGGAACCTGAACACTGTTTCCTCATTTAAACGTTGATCAGCGGAATGCTTTGTCTGTTCCAGCAACTGATACACCTGAGCGGTTACTTTTTTAAGTTCTTCGTTTTCTTTTTTAAACAGGTCAACCGGGTGTCCTGCCGGAATCGTCTTTGAACCGGAAAGGTCAATGTTTCCCTGCAGCACCGCTGAGTGTGCATCGCAGAGTTTCAGCACTTCTTCTTCCGGAAGGCCTTCAGCGATCAGTTCCTGTTCCACTTCAACCACTTCACCGTAAGGAATCTGACTCAGGCTTTGCATAAGTTCCTGCCTTACGTCCTGATGGTTATCGCCTTCATGCAGTTTAAGAATAAGTGCTTTGAGTCTGGCTTTTCTGTTTTCCGAGTTGTTGATGAGTTCACTCATGGGGTTGTTGTTTTGGCTGAAGGTATTCCCGGCTGCTTTTTCTCTGCAGCATCCGGGAATGCCTTTACACCGGATTGTCAATTAATTAAGAAAGAGTTTCATATCTTCATCCACCGAACCAATGGGCGCAATCCCGAAGGTGTTCACAAGCACATTGGCTACATTGGGTGAAAGAAATGCCGGAAGGGTAGGCCCCAGGTGGATGTTCTTAACCCCAAGGTAGAGCAATGCCAGCAACACGATGACAGCCTTCTGCTCGTACCAGGCGATGTTGTATGCAATGGGCAATTCGTTGATGTCGTTGAGCTGGAAGACCTCCTTCAGTTTGAGGGCCACCACTGCCAGGGAGTATGAATCGTTGCACTGCCCGGCATCGAGTACGCGGGGAATACCCCCGATATCGCCCAGTGAAAGTTTGTTATACCGGTATTTTGCGCAGCCGGCAGTGAGAATAACGGTATCAGCCGGAAGTTTTTCTGCAAATTCTGTATAGTAGTTGCGATCTTTCATGCGGCCATCACAACCAGCCATCACAAAGAATTTTCTGATTGCCCCTGTTTTGACGGCGTCAACTACTTTGTCGGCCAGAGCAAATATCTGGGCATGGGCAAACCCACCAACAATTTCTCCTTTTTCTATCTCTACCGGCGGTTTGCAGGTTTTTGCCTGTTCGATGATGGCAGAAAAGTCTTTGCTTCCGCCATTCACGCGGTCGGCAATGTGCATGAAACCACTGAAACCGGAAGCACCACTGGTGTATACCCGGTCTTTGTAGCCTGCATCTGCTGCGGGTGGCACAAGGCAGTTGGTGGTGAACAGTATAGGGCCGTTGAATGATTCAAACTCCTCTTTCTGTTTCCACCAGGCATTGCCGTAATTGCCAACAAAATGGCTGTATTTCTTGAATGCCGGATAGTAGTTGGCCGGAAGCATTTCGCTGTGGGTGTATACATCCACACCGGTGCCCTCGGTCTGTTTCAGCAGTTCTTCCATGTCTTTGAGGTCGTGACCGCTGATCAGGATTCCCGGGTTGTTTCTGACCCCGATGTTGACTTTCGTAATTTCAGGATTACCGTAAGCTGTGGTATTGGCTTTATCAAGCAAAGCCATCACGCTTACGCCGTATTTCCCGGTTTCCATAACGAGATCAATGTTTTCCTGAAGGCTCATGGTATCGTCGAGCATGCAGGCAAGAACCTTCTGAACATGGTGATTGACTTCAGGATCTTCGCTTCCCAGATTGATGGCATGTTCGGCATAGGCTGCCAGTCCTTTGGCACCGTAAAGTGCCAGCTCTCTCAGAGAACGTATGTCATCGTCGGGTGCATCGATTCTTCCGTCGGTAGCAAAAGCCTTTGACAGGATGGATTCATTCCCGTCGGGGGCCCAGACACAATAATCGCTTCCGGCAATGTCGCAGAATTCTGCCCCGGCATTTGCGGCAGCAGCTTTCATCCTGTCTCTCAGTTCAACGGTTCTTCTGATCTGCCCGATGATCCTGTTGCGATCGAAATTGGCATTGGTAATGGTTGTAAACAATGCATAATGCACAAAATGATTTACTTCCGGGTCTTCTATCCCTTTTTCCCGGGCTTTCACACTGAAGTAGCCAAGGGCTTTCAGTAAACTCACATTCAGATCCTGCAGATTGATCACTTCTGAATCAATTCCGCAAACCCCTTTTGGCCCTGTGCAACCGGTTCCTTTGGCTGCTTCCTGACACTGGTAACAAAACATGCTCATTCTTAGTGGTTTTAGTAGTTATTAAATTGGCAATCCTTGATTACCATAAATTTCATTGATTTTTCTGCTTTTTTATAAGGTATTAAAGTAGGTAAATACCTTATAAGAAGTGAGAGTCTGTTTCCCTGATAACTGGTTATAACTTCCGTTTTCAGGGGTTAAAGGTGTTCCGGAACGGTGAAGATTATTTTCCGGTATTCAGAAAAACAGGTTTGAAGATTACGGATGCCCATGCCCAGTTGCTGGTTTCATCCTTGCTTCCGCCTTTCAGGGCGATCAGTGATTCTGTGGTGAAATACTGAGAATAACCCATACTGAAGGTTACCTCCGGTGTAAGCTTGTATCCGATGTATAAATCTGCTTCCTGCCCTAGGTTGCTGCTGAGTGTCTGTGTATTGTCAGCCGGGTCAAGGATGTCTGCAGCGGCATTGAACAGGTGAACATCAATTCCGGCGCTGAATTTACTTTTCTTCCAGATGCCTTTCAGGAAAATGTCCTGCAGCCCCACGGTATTGAAATGGTTTCCTGCATAAAAGTAGTCCATGTGCCCGTTGAATTTGTGCGCAGTGCCATAAAGCGGGGTAAAGCTGTTGGTTTTACCGGCAGGAGCATTTGTCTGGCTGGTGCCACTGTGGTACTCAATCCCTGGAGTTACACTGATGTTTTCGCTCAGTGACAGCACCGCATTGGCACCGAACATAAAAGCATCCACCTCTTTATCAGCATTGTTTGTGCCACCTTGTTTATAGAAACTGGCTGCAAAAATCACCGGTTTTGTTTTATAGGAAACATTACCACCAAAGGTCTGGGTGTATTTTGTATCGGTTGCCGTTTCTTCGTTTTCTTCATCGAAATACTGCATGCCATTGTTGACGAAAATAACAGAAGCTTCCAGCTTTTCCCATTTTCTGCTCAGGTAAATGCGCTGCAGATTTTTATAGTTTCCTTCTACGGTATATACCCTTCCTGAAAGTTGTTCTTTGTCCTGATTGTAGGCAAGTCCGGCATGGGCTTTCCATTTCGTGTTTTCAAATTTCACAAGGCCGATATCGTGACTCCTGCCTTGCTGGGCCCAGTCAACATTTCCGAACAGGCGGCTGTCATCATAGTTCAGTTCCATTCGTCCGGCTTTTACCGAAAATTCAGGTATAAAATAATACTCCCCCCAGGCTTCATGCAATGAAAAACTGTTGTCAGACAGGTTTTGCTGAGGTACATCGCCCCAAACCCTGACATCCTGCAGGCTTAGGCCGAATTTCATTTTTTCGTTTTTAAAGTTCAAGTTCAACCGTGTTCGTTGCGAAACAAAGAGTGCTGCATCAATGTTTTCTGCTGCAGGAGATTTGAATC
>CALMDN010000214.1 GCA_937864935.1 uncultured Bacteroidales bacterium | reverse complement strand
GACCACTACCGTCCCGCGCCGCCGATTCCTGCCGATTCTCTTGACGATCATCTGCTTTGCGTCGTGCGGCGGCGATGTCGACGCGCTTCAACCCGATGAGATCGCCGGCGATTTTGTGGATGCCCTGCCCACCGCCTTTATGAAACCCCTGAGCGGATCGGGTGCCCGGGGCATGATGGTGGATACCATGAAAACCTTCGGCGCCGATTCCTTTGCAGGACGCCTGTCGTGCATTTTCCAGGGTGCCGCCGATACCACCTTTTACATTGTGGCCGTCTATTTCGGTTCTGTCGGAATCAAAAAGACCCGGTATGCCATCACCGCCGGGTTGCTGGCCGATTTGGCCGGGGTGATTGCTGCCATCCTGGTTGCCTACCTGTTTTTCCACTGATCAATGTCCCTGCTCTTATCAGCATTTACATTTTCAAGACTTTTTCAGAATTTCAGGCCTGTTTTTCTGAATACCCTGTAAAAACCTATTTCAGACGATAAAAAAGAAATGCGTTCAATACTTAAACTCAGGATAAAAACGTATATTTAACCATGCTTTGACCAACAGTTAATCGGATATTGATCCATTGTGGTTTAAAACAGACCCGTGATTTTAAGAATCGGATCTGTTTATATGAAGATTCAGAGACTGTTTAAATATTTTAAAACTCTGTGAATAGGCCCGTCCTTTAGGGCGGGCCTATTAAAAAAGGAATAAGAAATTTAAACAGTCTCTCAGTTTTAAGAAAATATTTCCGGTCTGAAATGGATATCTGTCAGCGACGCCTGAATTCATTATGAATATCTGAAGGACAGTGAATCATAAGATCAACAAAGAAAATCAACAACAGCTATCCATAACGGCAATCAGGAAATAGCGGAACCTTATCGAAACATAGCCTGTAAAAGATAAAACGAATTCAATGATCCATGAATCCAAAAGAATACCTCAAGCAATACTTCGGTTACGATCACTTCCGCCCCGATCAGGAAGAGGTGATTGCATCGGCCCTGGCCGGTGAGGATACCCTGGTGATTATGCCAACGGGAGGTGGCAAGTCGGTGTGCTACCAGATTCCGGCCCTGATGAAAGAGGGGGTAACCATCGTGGTTTCGCCCCTGATTGCATTGATGAAAGATCAGGTCGATGGCCTTAAAAACAACGGGGTGGCAGCTGAGTATCTGAACTCCTCACAGCCGGCTGCCGAACAGAACAGGGTAATCGGGCTGCTCAGGAGCAACAGGCTGAAGCTTTGCTATGTCGCACCGGAAAGGATTTCGGCTGAAAATGCGCTGCAAAACCTGCTGGGGGAGACAAAAGTATCGTTGTTTGCCATCGACGAAGCCCACTGCATCTCGCACTGGGGCCACGATTTCAGGCCCGACTACCTGGCCCTCGGTTCGCTCAAGGTTCAGTTCACCGGGGTTCCTGTAATGGCCCTCACTGCCAGCGCCGATAAAGTAACACGCGACGACATTGCCATACAGCTGAAACTGAGCAATGAGAAGCGGTTTATCTCCTCGTTTAACCGGGCCAACATCTGGTATTTCGTAAAGGATAAGTACCTGATGGATGAGTTTCTGCCTGTATATCTCGACAAACAAAAGGAGCACTCAGGCATCATTTACTGCCTTTCGCGGAAGTCAACCGAGCTGATGGCTGCTGACCTGAAGTCGATGGGATACCAGGCTGAGTGCTACCATGCCGGGCTCGACAGAGAGTCCAGGCAGAAGGTACAGGATGATTTTATCCACGACCGCATCCGCATCATCGTGGCCACCATCGCCTTCGGAATGGGGATCGACAAACCGGATGTCCGTTACGTTATCCACGCCGACCTTCCGAAGAACATCGAAAGCTATTACCAGGAAACCGGCCGGGCGGGGCGCGACGGGCTCAGGGCCGATGCGGTTCTCTTCTACAGCCGGGGCGACGTGGCAAAACTGAGGTATTTTATCGACAACGGAAGCGATCAGGAACACCGCGACATCATGTTCAGGAAGCTTGATAAAATGTCCGCCTTTGCCGAAGCGCGCCGGTGTCGCCGACAGCTGCTGATGAACTACTTCAACGAAGAGCACCGGGGCATGTGCAATTCCTGCGACTTCTGTCTCGACCGGTACACCACGGTTGACGGAACCGTTCAGGCTCAGAAAGCCTTGTCGGCGGTAGCCCGGCTCAGCGAACGATTCGGCATCAAAACCACCATTGAATACCTGCGCGGGGCAGACCTGCAGAAATTCTCACCCCAGCTCAAGGCCTTGAAAACCTGGGGTATAGGAAAAGACACCTCCGAAACAGAATGGATGGATGTTTTCAACCAGCTGTTGTCGCAGGGCCTGCTCGAAATCAGCGACGGGCAATATCCGGTGCTTAAACTCAATGAGAAGAGTCAGGAGGTGCTCAAAGGCCTGACCGGTGTGCAGTTGCTGAAAGCTCAGGAGGCTGAAAAACAACAGGTCTCCGCTGAAAGGGACAGGGCCGAAAATCAGGAATTGTTCTACAAACTTAAATACCTGCGCAAGCAGATTGCCGACTCCGAAGGCGTACCGGCTTACCTGGTGCTGGGCGATTCCAGCCTGCTTGAAATGGCCGGATTGCTGCCGCTTGAGAAAGAACACCTGAAACTGATTACCGGGTTTGGTGACTACAAAATCAACAAGTACGGAAACGAATTTCTTGAGGTTATTACCAACTACTGCGCAAAAGCGGGACTGGAAACCCGCATACACCTGAAAATGCCCCGGAGCCGGAGAGAAAGAAAACCAAAAAGTTCTGCAGTGCCCAAGCTGGGTAAGCCAAGACCGGGAGCGCTTTCGCTCGAACTTTTCAGAGAGGGTAAAACACCGGAGCAGATCGCCTCAGA
>CALMDN010000213.1 GCA_937864935.1 uncultured Bacteroidales bacterium | reverse complement strand
GGATCGCTTCACATGACCATACAGACAGCCGTGCTGAGAGAGACCCTGCACGAACTTGGCGCAACGGTGCGCTGGGCAAGCTGTAACATATTTTCCACCCAGGATCATGCTGCCGCGGCCATTGCTGAAGCCGGTATCCCTGTTTTTGCATGGAAGGGTGAAACCCTCGAAGAATACTGGTGGTGCACGCTGCAGGCACTTACCTTCCCGGGAGGCCTGGGTCCCAACCTTATCGTTGACGATGGTGGTGATGCCACCCTGCTGATACACAAAGGGTTTGCTGCCGAACTTGATCCTAAACTCCTCGAAAACCAGGGTTCAAATGCCGAAGAAGCAGCCATCTGGAAAACCCTCCGTGAATGCTATGTGGAAGATAATAAACATTGGCACAGGGTGGTAGAAGACTGGAAAGGCGTTTCAGAAGAAACCACTACGGGCGTGCACAGGCTTTACCAGATGATGGAAGCCGGTCAGTTGCTGGTTCCGGCCATCAACGTGAACGATTCCGTTACCAAATCGAAATTCGACAACCTTTACGGCTGCCACGAATCCCTTGCCGATGGCATCAAGAGGGCAACCGATGTGATGCTGGCCGGTAAGGTCGTTGTGGTGCTGGGCTTCGGCGACGTAGGCAAGGGCTGTGCCCGCTCCATGCGTTCCTACGGTTCGCGGGTGATCGTTACCGAAATCGACCCCATCTGCGCGCTTCAGGCTGCCATGGAAGGTTTTCAGGTGACTACCATCGAAGAAGCCCTTACCGAGGGCAATATCTTTGTCACCACCACCGGAAACCGCGATGTCATCACCGTTGAACACATCCGCCGGATGAAAGACCAGGCCATTGTCTGCAACATCGGGCACTTCGACAACGAAATTCAGGTTGACAAACTGAATGCCCAGCCGGATGTTGAAAAAATCAACATCAAACCTCAGGTCGACAAGTATGTTTTCCCTGGCGGAAATGCCATCTTCCTGCTGGCAGAAGGCCGGCTTGTGAACCTTGGCTGTGCCACCGGCCACCCCTCTTTCGTGATGAGCAACTCCTTCTCAAACCAGGTGCTTGCCCAGCTCGACCTCTGGAACGGAAATTACGAAGTGGGTGTTTACCGTCTTCCCAAGAAACTTGACGAAGAAGTAGCCCGCCTTCACCTTGAACAGATCGGGGTGAAACTGACCGTGCTTACCGACGAGCAGTCAGCCTACATCGGCGTTGCCAAAGAAGGACCTTATAAACCCGAGCACTACCGGTATTAAGAATTCTGTTTGAACTGTCAACTTAAGAGGTTGGATTTCAGGCAGGATCAGGCTTCGACTCCGCCTGCCTGAATGCACAGGCAGACAGGCTCAGCCTGACATTTCATTAAAAGTGATATGTCAGGGTGGTGGAGTCGATGTAATTTCGGGTAAAACCTAAAGCCAATAAAATGCGGGGTAAGCAGACTACGCTGACTAAACCGGAGCCCGGAGAAGGTCTGTAAATCTGTTTTTAAGTCAGACCTTCAATTGGAAACGATCAGTGAATACCCGTCGTACCTTGTCCGGTACTGTTTGAGGCTAACGGTTGCCGGCCCCTGTATGGGCGATCCGTCGGTGAGGATGAACCTGGAACCACAGACCGGATCGGTGGCAATGATGCCTGAAGACTCAACTTCCACCCTGGCGCCGTCAACCAGCGGGTCATAAGGGCAGGCCCGCTCAAATGCAAGAAACTCATCGTGGGTATTGCGGTAAATGATGATGCCTTTGTATCCGCCTGTTACATATATATATCCTCCATCGGGTATATAATCCAGGGTGTTCGGATAAATGGTAAAATTGACATAAACATATGGGATCAGCGACTCTTCATTTTCATCGCCGCACGAAACCAGCAACAGAGGAAGCAGAAGCAGGATGCTGAAAAATCGGGTCCGGATCAGGCTTTTCATGTAATTGACTTGAAATGAAAACAAAAACGGGCTTTATCCCTGATTATTATGCAACTGTGGATTGATTTTTGTGGCAACTTACCCACAATTTGCAAAGGTAAGCATGTTTAATATGAAATCGCCTGATTGTTCAGGGGTTTTCGTTTAAATGACAAAACAAAAACACAAAGAACCGAAACCGCAGGTAAAAATGCACTTCCGGACTGCCGCTTCAACAAGTGGTCAGGTTCGGTTACTATTGAATAAAGGTATTCAAGGCATTAAATGGTGTCGATTTTTTGCATTTGCTTAAAAGGATTTGCTTTCTTTGCTATTTTTACAACTTAAACCAACTCGCCGGGCAATGGATGATTTTCTGTATATATTAATAGGTATCGTCTGGGTTGTTTATTCGCTCTACAACAACAAGCAGAAGCAGGACCGTAAAAAGGCAGCCCGTGAAATGAGTGAGACCAGCCAGCCTGCCACTCCGGCTAAGCCTAAAAGATCCCTGCTTGAAGAGATCCTGATGGGCGAAGTGTTGCAGGTTCCTGAACCGCAGGAGGTTACCATTGAACCTCCGGTAAAGGAATTTACCAGAAAAGCCACTGCGGAGGAAGTTGATGTCCGCAAAACCGAAGCACAGTCGCTCGAATACATCACCGAAGAAGTACCGGCAGATTATTTCGACCAGCAATATACCGACAGAAAAGAGGAAAAAAGCAATGTATCCCTGTTTGGAGACGACACGAAATCCGAGGCCGAAAGCAACGAACAAGAGTTCGAAATCGCCGGAAATTTCGATCTGAAAACGGCAGTCATTTACGCTGAAATCCTTAATCCACGGTATATATAGCGTTTTTTTCAGTTTGTTCAACAGGGCTCTAAAAAGTTTTGGAGCTTAAATTATTTTATTAGTACCTTTACCCACTTTTTAAGGTACACAGGACACACAAGTACATCTAAAATAAAATTTCATTGGTATGATCAGAAATCTACTGCTAACTATTGGGTTGGTGCTGATTGCAAGCCTTTCGGTGTTTTCACAGTCAGGTACCCTGAGGGGAAAAGTGATAGATAAAACTACGAAGGAAGCCATTCCTTTCGTCAACATTATCGTTGAACTTGGTGGCACCCAAACAGGTGGAACCACCTCCGACTTTGATGTCAACTACACCATCAAGCCCATCACACCCGGGAAATATAACCTGAAAGCAACCTTCGTGGGATACAAACCCATCATGGTTCAGGGTATTGTGATCAAATCAGACCAGATTTCCTTTCAGAATATTGAAATGGAATCTACCATGATCACGATCGAAGAATTTGAGGTAACATCCTACAAAGTTCCCCTTATTGATAAGGACAAGACCTCAGTAGGAGCTACCATGACCTCAGAAGAAATTGCCAAGATGCCCAACCGCTCAGCCAATGCCATTGCAACCACTGTGGGAGGTGTGTTCTCGGCCGACGGTGAACGCGGAAGTGTTCGTGGTCAGCGTGCTGAAGGTACCGTAATGTACATCGACGGTATCAGGGTGCGCGGATCCTCCTCACTGCCCGAATCTGCCATCGAGCAGGTTTCTGTGATCCTTTCAGGGGTTCCCGCTCAATACGGGGATGCCACCGGGGGTATCATCAACGTTACCACCAAAGGCCCCAGCCGTGAATTCGGCGCCGGTATAGAGCTTCAGACCTCACAGTTCCTCGATGCTTTCGGCTACAACCGTGCCGGGCTCAACATGCAGGGCCCCCTGCTCTGGCAGCGCAATGAACAAAAAGAAAAAACCAATGCCATCCTCGGTTACTTCCTCGCCGGTGAAGTAACCTACAACAAAGACAGCCGCCCAACAGCCACGGGCGTTTATAAAGTAAAAGACGAAGTTTTGCGCGAACTGGAACTCAATCCGCTCAGGTTAAGCGGTAGCGGTTTTGGTACCTATTACAACACCAACTTTATTCAGCGCAGTGACCTTGAATACCTCAAGGCCACCCCGAATACCAACAACCTTGACATCAGCGCATCCGGTAAACTGGACATCAAAACCGGCCCAAACATCAACCTCTCTGTAGGAGGATCTGTGAACTACAGCGACGGACGGAATTTCAACTTCGCCAATTCGATGTTCAATTACGATAAAAACACCCAGCAGATCGACAAAACCTGGAGGGTTTTCGGAAGATTTACCCAGCGTTTCCCGGCAGCGAAAGACAGCAAATCACTGGTAAAGAATGTCTATTATTCCATCCAGGCCGACTATACCCGCTTTAACCAGATTGTTCAGGACCCCGACCACAAAGACAACCTGTTCAACTACGGATACCTCGGCAAATACGAGACTTCCAAAATCAGGAGTTATGAGTTCGGGCTGGATACCGTTTCAGGCCTTACTGCCTTTGTACACAATGGGTTCAGAGATACCCTTGTGGCCTTCACCCCTTCCGATGTGAATGCAATCACAGCAAACTATACCCGCCAGTATTACGAACTTTATCCGTTTACCTCAGGATATCACGACAACCTCAACAACATCATCTCCGGTGGCGGACTGCTCAACGGCATGAGTAGTTCAAACATTTACGGAATCTGGGGAAGCCCCGGGACGATACAAAATAACGGGCAATATAACATCACCGACAACGAGCAATATTCAATCAATGGGAACCTTTCAGCCGACATCGGCAACCACGCCATTCAGTTCGGGTTCATCTACGAGCAGCGCATCGACCGGTTCTATTCCTATGCACCAGTCGGATTATGGACTCAAATGCGTGGTTTAACAAATTCGCATATTGAACAGTTGGATGTCCTGAATCCAAAGTTTGTTACGCTTGATGGCGTTTTCCTTGATACTATTTATTATGACAGGAAATATGATGCAAACTCTCAGCGCTATTTCGACATCAGCCTGCGTGAGAAAATGGGGCTGCCGGTTGACGGAACCGACTGGATCGACATCGACTCATACGACATCAACAGCTACACCTTAAACTATTACGATGCCGAAGGCAAGCGCCACACCGTGGCCCTGAGCGAAGCCCTCTCCATCGATATGTTCAGCCCCGATGAACTTTTTAACAATGGGAGTCTGCTCACCAACTACAGCGGATATACCTATACCGGCGAAAAAACCAAACTGAAAGACAGTCCTAGTTTCGACGATTTCTTCACCAAACGTGATGAAAACTGCATGTACACCATCTAAATCTCTCCATTTACCCCTATTTATATGGCCTGTTTTGTTCAGGACAAATTTGCCTTTG
>CALMDN010000212.1 GCA_937864935.1 uncultured Bacteroidales bacterium | reverse complement strand
CATTAAACCCGGTCCCAATCAAAGATGCCGCTGAATTCAGCGAAAAATTTATGAAAGAAAAACCGCATGCTTCGTTTCTTATGAACAGGTTCATACATGCAAAGACTTCTGCCCGGGCGATCCTGGCGCCTGCCGCAGTAGTTGTTGCATGTGTCGCGGTTGTATTATCCGGAAGTATTGAGGAGGGTTTACTCATTTCATCTCCTTTTATCGCCGGCGGGCTGATTTATTACCTGGCCAACCGAAAGAAAACCGGTAAGATTCCTTCTCCTGAAATCATGGCTGAGATTGTCAGACTTTACAACAGCTGATCCGGCTTAAATCAAAAACAGGATGGTTGTTGGCCATCCTGTCAGAAAATGATAAATACAAACTCTATTTATTATCGAGTTTATGAAGGGCATAAGCATAGGCTCCGATGGAAACTGCTTTGGAGGTTCCCAGTCTGCTGATGCCAACCCCTATGCGTTTCATGGGATCGTACTGAATGCGGCGCGAACTGAATGGAACCTTGATTTCTCGGGTGTCGCCTTCGTAAAAACGGGCAAACTCGTTTTCGTCTTCAAGGTTAAAGGCTTTGATTTCCATACGGTCAACGGCAGTGCCCACCATGGTGGTGAAGTTTGAGTTCATCTCGTCAACCAATCGTTGTAAAAACAGGGGATAGGCGCCAGAGAGCCCGCCACCGATCACCACCAGCCCATCAATCATGGTAATGGCATTGGCGATGGCATCACCGGCAGCTTCGGCCATGCGATGGAAGGCCAGGATAGCAGCTTCCTTGTTGCCGGCAGCAGAACCCATGCCGATTTCAAAAATATCTTTCGGGGTCGGGCATTGGTCAGGTGTCAGGCCGGTAACGCGGCAATAGGTGCGTTTGATGCCCCTGATGCTTACGTTTTCCTCAACCGTGGCATTGGTATGAAGCTTATTCCTCATACGGTTGATCTCACCCTGGGCTGAATTATCGCCCAGAAACAACTGGCCACGGCTAACGATTCCGCCCCCAAACCCGGTACCGAAGGTAACCCCCAGCAGGTTCTGGTATGACTTCGGGCTCTTGCTTCCGCTGATGCGGCGGTTGATGTCGGGCAGCAAGCCGGCAATGGCTTCTCCATATGCAAACAGATCGCCGTCGTTGTTGATGAAAACAGGGATTCCGAATTTTTCTTCGAGCATGGGTCCCAGGGCAACACCACCCCTGAATGTAGGCAGATTTTCCAGGTCACCGATAATCCCCAGCTCATATTCTGCAGGACCAGGGAAACAGAAACTGATGGCAACAGGCGGAGTTTTGAGTTTGGCCTTCACTTCGTTGAAGCCCTGTATTATTTTTTCCAGAACAATTTCCAGTTTTTCACCCTCAGCCGGTATGCTGATCGGATCTATGATTTCCTGCTCGGCCTGAACAGCAGAAAACACAAAATTTGTTCCCCCTGCATCAAGGGTCATAACTATTCGTGCATCGGTGTTGAAACGCATTTCGTCGATTTTAAATGGTTGTTAATCAGTAAGATATATCTCTGTTACTAAGTGTAGATTATACACAAAGAAATTGAAGAATGCGAATGTACAACAAGGCCTGATAATATCAAAATATTATGCAACCATTTTCTTCCGTCTATCAGAAAACCTGAACTGATCAGGAATCAGGAAAAATCAAACCTGAATGTGTTTGATGAATGTTTCCGGCAGGCCTCTTCAATCTGATGTTTGCGCTCCTCCAGCCTTTTTTCATCGATCAGGCTTAAAAGACTGAGACAAGTATCAAACTCCCGCAGATTCCGGTGCAGTTCGGCCATAGTAAGCAACTCATACTGGTTATTCGTGGTCAGAAGATTCAGAAGTGCCCTTGCGTTTTCAAGGTATGCCTTGTCATCAGATCTGCCCTGGTTTTCACGCTCTTGCCCGTTTGTATTGTTCATGCTCCACCAGAGTCGTGTCCTCAGATAGATCTCTTCGTCTTTGCCTTCGAACAACCTGCGTGTGAGGGCATCGCTGAGGTCTTTCCTGTCGGGATGCTGCAGTGATGGCAGCTCATAAACCGACTCATCCGATGATTCATACTGCTCACAGCGCTTTACACAGAAGAAATGCCCGCAGGTGCTGCACACGCTGAAGTAGGGTAGGTCGGGCATCATGGGAGAAAAAGAACTTCCATCAGACCAGAACATTCCTCCGAAGGTATTTCCTGAAAGTAAGTTGGTCTGACGGTGCTCCTGGCCGCATGCCGGACAAATGACAATTAACGGATGACCGAGTAACATAGCTTTGGTTTTTCCTTCTGCAAAGGAAATAAAATGTACTGTAGTTTACTCTTTTAAACTTGAGAAATACTTTTCAGGCAAAAAAAAGCCCGGAAACTTTCCGGGCAATTCAATGCTTGGGCAGGTTATAACGATTTGATGTTTTTCAGTTTTTCGGTAAAATTCCTTACCACCACTTTCTGGTCAGCAATCCGGGCCGAAACTTCATCCTGTTGCTTAAGGTTGGCTGAGATACCGTTCTTGCTGTCGCTGATCAGGGTGTTGGCTTTGGAAATTTTACTTTCAGATGTACTGATGTCTTTCATGTTTTCTTTTTTCTTCTTCTGCAGCTCTTTTACTTCTGATTGGGTAGCTTTCTTGAGGTCTCCGTCGGCCATTGTACTCAGTTCAGTGCTTTTTGCATCAAGCGTGGTTTCGGTTACCTCCATTTCTTTTTTGACCGATCCGATTTTATACTCTTCTTCCGAAATGGTGGTGTTGGCACCCTGAATATCCTTTTCAAACTTCTCCTTCTCCTTCCTCAGGGATGAAAGCTGCTTTTCAAAGTCCTTTAGTTTGCCCTCTTCTTTGCTGAGCTGATCTTCAGCAACTTTCATATACTGATCTTTTGCAAAATTCTTTGCAAATGACTTCATGCTTTCGTGTTCCTTACTGTCGGGGGTAGTGAACACATCGCGGCTTAACTCAACACTTACAAACAACCTCACAAGGGAGTCTCTCCCGCTGAGTTTGCTGAATACATTAACAGGACCTTCGTAAATATCCTTGATCAGTGCACCAAACAGGGTGACTTCATCATTGGTCTTCAGAGCATTTGATTTGGTACCCTTTTCGATGGCTTTAACCCAGTTGCTGCGAATGGTTTCAATGTTGGTTTCTGGAATGTCGATCCAGATACCCGGACAATCGGTATTGCCGAATTTCTCAATACCTGTCTCAATGGTGAGTGGTTTCTGGGCATACAATACTGCCAGCCCGGCCAGCAGAAACAGTGCAGTAAAAATTCCTTTTTTCATGATTTTTCGATTTGATAAGGTAAAGGTGTTTGAATAACAAGGATATAAAACCGATTGTTCAGCATTATGCCTGTCTCCGGATTGGTTTTGCATTGCATCTTTTTCCCGGATTGTGCAGATTATGTCCAAAAATAAACCAATTAAAGACATTCAGGAGATTTCGAATGTTTTTTCTGATCAGTTGAAATCATCAGCCTTGCTTAACACGATAATCAGCAGGTTAAATTCTGAAAATTGAGCAATTATGTCAGACAACACTGAAACTGGTTGAGTTAATTTTGTATCTTTGATATTTATTGCTTTTCCCAAAAGCACAATACTTGTATCCGCGGTGCCCTGCAATAGATGCGCTCATATTATCCAATCCGGAAATACCCGAAACCGATGATGAAAAAAGTGTTTATACTCCTGATTTTACTGGCTTCGTTGTCAGGGTTGGGACAACCATACAAGCTTTTTAATGCTGGTTCAAAAATGGTGTTCACCACATTTCCGGAGGCCGGAGTGACCTATAACCTGGCCTTTGATTCGACCGATGCTTCCGGGCCCGATTCAGTGTTTTATCCCTACCGGATGGCTGAACAGGATTTTTCAGATTCCGAAAACTGCTTTTTCTGGGGAGGCCCGTATTGTCGCCATCAAACGCTGCCAATCTGGGCGGGGATGAGGATTTCAGCAAGTGAAACCGGGCTGTACAGGTTTTTTAACCTTTCAGGTGATACCCTTTTGTTTGATACCGGCACCATCCCCGGGCAGACATCCCTGCTTTTTCAGGACCAGAATCAACGTTTCAATCTCCTTTCTGAAGCCCCGGATACCATGACAGTGCTCGGGATATCAGACTCTGTGGCATCATGGAGGATACTGCACACCGATCTTCAGGGAGTGCCCATCAATTCAGCCTTGAACAATCAGTTACTGATGGTAGGGAAAACCTTAGGTCTGATAAGGTTTTTTCAGGTGGATTCTTTCCCTCAGGTGCTGAAACCTTTGGTATTGCTGGGCACTACCCATTCCGGTGCCGGTCTTATCCGCCTAACCTACGGGATGGTTTACGATCATCAGCCCGGTGATGTGATTCAGTATTACGATACCTGGAACAGGCCTTATGGTCCACCCTGGGAGAACTATGAAAGATATATCACGCATACTTTCCTTACACGCACTGAGGATGATGAAACCCTCAGCTATTCGGTTGCCAGAAAGGTGTTTTATCAGGATTCCCTTGAGGTAGTTGTGGATACTATACAGTAGCAATATCAGAAAAATGATGTTTTCCGTGAGTCACCC
>CALMDN010000211.1 GCA_937864935.1 uncultured Bacteroidales bacterium | reverse complement strand
GAAAGTAAGCACCATAGCCCAGTACAATCTCTGTTTTGCCGGTAAAAGCTGACTGCATCGATTCTATCCATTTCGGGCCTGACGGATAACAATCTGCATCGGTGAGCAGCACCAGATCGTGGCGGGCTGATTTAATACCGATTGACAGGGGAAATTTCTTACCGCTGAAGAAATTGAGGTTATGGGTAATGTTGACCAGCTTCAGGTGGCTGTACTTATCGGATAGTTCCCTGAGCAGATAGAAGGTGTCGTCATCAGAAGCATCGTTAACCACCACTACCTCGTATTCCGGGTAATCCTGCTCCAGAATCAGGGGGAGATATCTTACGAGGTTGTGGTATTCATTCTTCGCACAAATCACTACCGAAACCGCTTCCTTCACTTCGGATACCGGTCGTTTCTTCCCGTTATAAAAAGCCAGACGACTGAATATCAACCAATAATACACCAATTGAATCAGAAACGCCGCCAACAGGGCGATGATATAAGGAAACCATATTGATGCCAACAACTCCTGAAGCCAGATCATTGAAAAAGAATTTCAAACGGCAAATTTACCCAAACGGCACCAAAACAATGAAACAAGTTTTCAACATCGGGACCTGTACCGGTGAAAAAGAAAAAAGCAGGGCCGAAAGATTCCGGGGTGTGCGCATTTCCGCCGGAATTAGTAATTTTATCCCATCACAGGTATCAGCAGGCACATCATTCAAAGAAAATGAAAAGAAGCTTTGTTTCATCACCTTCAGCTTTAAACTTCGTTACAGCTATTCTGCTGTGCCTGTCATTTCATGGAAATGCCCAGATAAAGGAAACCGGGCTTCCCTTTATCAGCAATTATCCGAAATCAACCTACAATGCCAGTACACAGAACTGGTCGGTTGCGCAAAATTCACTGGGATTTCTGTATTTCGGCAACAACGATGGTCTGCTTGAATTCGACGGACAACATTGGGTTACGAAAGCACTGCCTGCGCAAACCATTGTACGCTCGGTACTTACTGCAGGAGATACCATTTACACCGGTTCGTTTGAAGAGATCGGCTATTTCTCGGCCTCCGGAAACGGACAACTGGAGTATCGCTCTTATACAGAGCTCATTCCCAAACCCTATCGGAATTTTGATGAAGTATGGAAAATTCACCGCACAGGTTTTGGCATTGTTTTTCAGTCGTTCAGGTACATTTTCGTCTATAACAACAACCGGATCAACGTAATAAAACCAAAATCCTCCTTTCTGTATTCTTTTTACCTGAACAACAAACTCGTTGTTTTCGATAAGGAAACAGGCATGTATGAACTTACGCCCGGGGGGCTTCTCTTTATGTTCAACCACCCTGTTTTTCAACGCGATGAGGTCAGGTGTGTTACAGAACTCAGCCCCGGCAAACTGCTCATCGGTACCTTTACCAGCGGGGTTTTTGTTTTCGATGGCAAAAATCTCATCCCATGGAATGATACCCTCAACAGCTATCTCATTGAATACGGTCTGTTTTCCGGAATAAAGCTGAGCAACGGGTTTTATGCGTTTGGTACCGTCAGAAACGGACTATACATCGCCGACAACAACGGTGTGATCTTTCAGCAGATCAACCGGCAGAAAGGCTTGCAAAACAACACCATCCTCAGTCTTTTTGAAGACAAACGACACAACCTCTGGCTGGGACTTGACAACGGGATAGACTACATTGAATTGAATTCTCCACTCAGCATATACAATTATACCTACAACCTGGAAAGCACCTACGCAGCCATAGCGTATGAAGGTAAACTGTATGTCGGTACCAATCAGGGCTTGTATGCATCCGAACTGAAGAGTCTGACAAACCGGAATCTGAACAACAGCTTCAGCCTGATTAAAGGGACTGAAGGTCAGGTCTGGTCGCTGGCCATTATCGACAACAAACTGCTCTGTGGCCACAATTACGGATGTTTTCAGATTGAAAACGGCGCAGCTGTGCGCATATCCGATACCCCGGGCTTCTGGAAAATCACCGAATACAACGGTTCTCCGGATACCTTACTGGCTGGCACCTACAATGGGCTGGTGCTGATGCTCAGGAAAAACAATACCTGGACAGATGCAGGAAAAATAAAGGGGTTCACCGAATCGTGCCGGTTTCTGGAACAGGACAGGGATGGCAGTATATGGGTTGCCCATGGTTACCGCGGACTGTTTCATCTGACTTTGAGTGATGACCTCACCACAGTGAAAAATTCAGTCCTGTATGACAAAGGGCATGGATTGCCCGGTAAATTCCCTTACAACCTCAACAAAATTGATGGTGAAATCCTGATTTCAACACCTCAGGGATTTTACGCTTTCAACAAGGACCGACAGCAGTTTGTGAGCCAGGGTAACTACAACGAAATCTTCAGAAATCAGGATTTCATCAGCGAGATAACCAAAGACAGTTCCGGCAACCTCTGGTACTTTTCTCTATACAAAACAGGGGTAAACCGCTTACTCGAGGATGGAAGCTTCAACAACATTGAGATACCTTTTTATCCGATAAATTCTTCCCTGCTTCCAACCTTTGAAAGCATCTACCTGCATGATGAGAAAAACATTTATATCGGATCACAAAACGGGCTGATTCACTATAACCCCGAGCTGACCGTTAATTATCGTCAGACAGATCCGGTTTACATCAGGCAGGCAACCTTCCCCGGTCCGGAAAACCCGGTGACCATTTTTCTGCCTTCCGGCAATACGCTGTATCATAGATCAGCGAAAAATGACTCGGTCAGTGCTGAAATCCCTTATAAAAACAACTCCGTAACCTTCAGTTTTACCAGTCCTTGCTACGAGCAGCCCGGAAGTACCCTTTTCTCATACCGCCTCACCGGTTTTGATGATCAATGGTCAGAATGGGACAAAAACAGCTTTAAGGAATACACCAACCTGCGGGAAGGTATCTATACCTTTGAGGTGAGGGCCATGAATGCCTATCATGCTACCGGGGAAGCCAGCCGTTTTACTTTCCGCATAAAACCGCCCTTTCACCGTTCAGTTGCAGCCTATTCAATCTACTCTGTCTTTCTCGTCATTCTGCTGATCGGAAATATTTATTTCCAGAAAAGAAGAATTGAAAAAACGAGGGCCAGCGAGCTACAGAAACACGAAAAGGAACTAAACAATCAGGTAATGCAATTCAGAGAACAAACCCTGATACAGGAAAAAGAGATTATCAACCTGCGTAATGAGACCCTGATCAATGAAATGAACCATAAAAACAAGGAACTGGCAAACTCTACCCTGAATCTCCTGCATAAAAACAAGATCCTTACAACACTTAAACTTCAGCTTTCTGACCTGATGCAGAAATCCGGGTCAGGTAACGACCACAAACATGAAATTTCTTCACTGGTAAGGAAAATCAACAAAGAGCTCAGCAATGAAAAACACCAGGAAGCTTTCAACGCGTATTTCGATGAAGTGCATCAGGACTTTCTGAAACGCCTCAAGGATGCACATCCGGGCTTGTCACCGAAAGATCTCAGGTTGTGTGCCTATCTTCGCATGAATCTTTCCACCAAAGAAATATCACCCCTGATGAACATCTCGGTGCGGGGTGTTGAAATCAGCCGTTACCGCCTGAGAAAAAAGCTGCAGCTTGACCGGGAAGCCAATCTGACCGATTACATCCTGAATTTTTAGATTTCAATCGATTGAGGTAAGAAAAACAGGCTGAATAGCAAATTACAAATCCATGTGAGTGAGCTTGCG
>CALMDN010000210.1 GCA_937864935.1 uncultured Bacteroidales bacterium | reverse complement strand
ACCGCTTATCGTCCATTGCGATAAACGCCACCGAATGATCCACGTTTTTTGACACCGGATCTTTGGGTGAAATCTGGATGCGGATGGCATTCTTAACAAGCGAATAGGCCAGTTTCTTGATCTCAGCATCGATGGTGGCAGAGAAGAACAGCGTTTGCCTTTCGCGGGGCAACAAGCGGATGAGCTGGCGGATGTCGTGAATAAAGCCCAGGTCGAGCATGTGGTCGGCTTCATCAAGAATCAGAATCTGAACCTGGCTGGTGGTTATGTGCCCCTGACTGATCAGGTCGAACATCCTGCCGGGAGTGGCTACCAGAATGTCGATACCTTTCTCAAGGCGTTCAATCTGCGGGTCCTGTTCCACCCCTCCATGCACACATAGGGTTTTTACCCGGCTGCCCCTTCCCATGGAATTGAACACATCGGTAATCTGCAGGGCCAGTTCGCGGGTAGGCTCCATCACCAGACAACGGATGCCTATGTCAGCATCCCGGTCAGCAATGAGTTTCTCGAGCACCGGCAGCACAAAGGCGGCCGTTTTTCCGGTTCCGGTCTGGGCTATGGCAAGTACATCCTCCCCCCTGAGTATGGGCGGTATGGCTTTGTACTGAATATCGGTGGGCCGGGTAAACCCTGCCAGAGCGATGTTCTTCTTGATGACCGGGGCAAATGAATAATCCTCAAATTTCATGGAATGGTGTGCTGATTAACGGAAATGTACTGCGCTTCGTTCAGGCAGAATCAGGGCAAAGGTAAAGTAAATCACCAGCCTGTGAAAGTCAGGGTCCCAACAGGCAGACTGGTCATACCACGGCTGTTGTCTGGATGTGGTGATTTGTCAGGTTCAGCAGCAGAAAGCCTGATCAGGGGGCAATGGTAAACTGATCCCAGTCGGGGCCTACAGCGAACCTTGACCTGAAGTCGTAAAGGGAGCCGTAGTCCAGGGTAACGGTTTTGATAAAGGGCTCCCCGGAAACAAATTTCACAATTTCGCGGCCCTTGAAATCCAGCACAGCCGAATCGCCGGAGTGTGGCAGGCCATGACCGTCGTCGCCGATGCGGTTTACGCCGGCACAAAAGGCCATGTTCTCGATGGCCCGTGCCACCAACAGCGATTTCCACACATAACTGCGGCTGGCCGGCCAGTTGGCGACATAGATCAGCAGATCGTAGGCATAGTCATCGTCGGCAAAGGTGTTTTTGCTCCATACCGGAAAACGGAGATCGTAACATATCAATGGCCTGATCTTCCATCCTTTCAGTTCAGTAATCAGTATATTGTTGCCGGCACTGAAATTCAGGTGCTCATTGCCCATGCGGAAAAGATGGCGCTTATCGGCTGTTTCGAAGCTGCCATCGGGGAGCATCCATACCAGGCGGTTGTAGTAATTGTTCTTCTCTCTGATGGTAACACTGCCGGTAACCACACATCCCATGGCTTTGGCCGTATCAGCCATCCAACGGACAATACTGCCGTCCATTGCTTCGGCTGTTTTCTCCGGATCGGTGATAAATCCGGTGGCAAACATCTCAGGCAGCACCACCAGATCGGTTCTCCCGGCCAGGGGCTCCAGCTGACTGCTGTACCAGTCAAGATTCACATTTTTGACGCCCCACACAATCGGGGCCTGCACAATGGTAATATCAAGGGAAGAAAGGGTATCGGGCGTTTTCATATACAGGTGTTTTTTTCTGCAAGTTATGAAATTTTTTCTTCACCCCCACCGGCACCCGGGATAAAAGTCGCTGTAAAAAGCCCGGGAAGCCATCTGCAAACCCCAGTTGTTTAGCCCGAACAGCAGGCAACCCTTCAGGGTCATGCGGAATAAAATTGCCTTTCAACGGCTTCTGCGCTGTTTTTATCAGTACATTTGTGTCCCTCCTTTTCGCCGGGAAACGAAAAAGTATGGGAGGAATATCTAAAAACGACATCTATGCGCCTGCGCAGAAATTTCTTTTTGCTGTTGATCCTGCTGTGTGTAAATTCTTTACCGGCCCAGATTCCGGAGGGATACTACGATGCTGCCACCGGGCTAAGCGATTCTGCACTGAAAACAGCCCTGCACCGCATCACCCGCGGGCACCAAACCATTTCGTACAATGGCCTCTGGACGGCCTTCTACAATAGTGACGACAAACCCAACGGGAAAGTGTGGGATATGTATTCCGACAATCCCGATGGCACTCCACCCTATGAATACGAATTCGGGACCAATCAGTGCAGCACCACTCCCGGGATTGAAAACAGCTGTTATAACCGCGAACACTCCTTCCCACAGAGTTATTTCGGGTCCTCGTCTTCTGATACGGTCTACACCGACCTGTTTCAGCTGTATCCCACCGACAGTTATGTAAATACCCGCCGCAACAATTACCCGTATGGTACCGTCACAAACCCGACATGGACATCTTTGAACGGATCGAAAGTGGGGCCATGCAGTTACCCGGGCTACAACGGAACTGTTTTCGAGCCACTCGATGCCTTCAAGGGTGATCTGGCCCGCACCTATTTTTACATTGCTACCCGTTACGAGCACAGCATTCCCGAATGGACCAACCTGAGCCTCTATGGCAATGCCATTCTTGACAGCACCTCCTTTCCCTGTTTCGAGCCCTGGTTTCTGGCTATGCTGATGGAATGGCACGAGGCGGATCCCGTTTCGCAGAAAGAAACGGATCGCAACAACGCTGTGTATGCCCTGCAGGGGAACCGCAATCCGTACATCGATCATCCCGAATACGTCGGTCTGATCTGGGGTGGCGAAGAACCGGTTGTACTGCCCGAACCCTCCAATTATCCCACTTCCTTTTCAGCCCACAGCATTCTGCTCGAATGGCAGGATGCTACCGGAACGACGGTTCCCGATGGTTACCTGATCCGGATGGCAACCGCCGGCTTCAACGCCATTGCAGCGCCGGAGGACGGGGTGATATACCTCGGAGCCACCGATTTTGTTGTCCCTTACGGACTGCAGAGTTTCAGGGTGACCAACCTCAACCCGCTTACAACCTATTATTTCAAAATGTTCAGCTTCAGCGGCGACGGAATCACCATCAACTACAAAACCGACGGCAGCATTCCCCAGACCATGCAGGTTACCGGGCCATGAACGGCATCTGTTACCCCCTGATTCAGAAAGACTTCAACAATAGTTCAGTTCAGATGCGGCAAAGCACTTCTGCCGCCTTTTCAAGGGTGCCGGCTGTTTTGGCAAAGCAAAAACGAAGCACCTGGTTGTCGGTCTGGTTGTGATAGAATGAAGATACGGGGACCGAGGCAATGCCATATTCTTTGGTTAATCTTACGGCAAAATCAAATTCCTTTTCATCGCTGATGTGGCTGTAATTGAGCAGCTGAAAATAAGTGCCGGAAGCAGGGATTGACCGGAAGCGTGAACCGGCGATCAGTTTTAGGAAATAATCACGTTTCTCCTGATAGAAGCTGCCGAGGTTCAGGAAATTCTGCGGATTCTGCATAAATTCTGCAATGGCATGCTGTACCGGGGTGTTCACGGCAAAAACGATAAACTGGTGCATTTTGCGGAACTCGGCCGTCAGATTGGCTGGTGCGAGCACAAAACCACATTTCCAGCCTGTAGCATGAAATGTCTTGCCAAAGGAGCCTACCACCAGCGTGCGCTTTGCCAGTCCTGGATACCTGCAGGCACTTTCATGCACCAGTCCGTCAAAGATCAGGTGTTCATACACTTCATCACTCAGAATAAGGATGTCCCTGTTGTTGGTCAGTGTGTCCAGCTTTTTCATATCGGCGGCGGTGAGGATGCTGCCGGAGGGATTGTGCGGTGAATTGATGATGATCATGCGGGTATTCCCCGAAATCAGCGAGGGGAGGGTATCCCAGTCGATGCTGTAACTACCTGGGTTCAGGCGGGCATATTTCACGAGTCCGCCCTGCGACATCACCGCGGGGGCATAACTGTCGTAGGCAGGCTCAAACACAATGACCTCATCGCCCGGTCTGACAAATGCAGCGATGGCTGCAAACAGAGCCTGGGTGGCTCCGGCCGTGATGGTGATCTCTGTTTCGGGATGATACACTGCCTTGTATTTGTCGCTGAACATGGCCGAGATGGCCTCGCGCAGCGGCTGAACCCCGGGCATGGGCGCATACTGGTTGAATCCCTTCTTCATGTAAGTATTTACCAGTTTCACCAGCTCTTCTGATACAGGGAAATCGGGGAAACCCTGTGAGAGGTTGATGGCGTTGTGTTCACGCGCAAGCGCCGACATAACGGCAAAAATACTGGTGCCGGTAAACGGCAGTTTTGAAATCAGGTTGCCAGGGTAATTGTGCATGGGGTCAGGGAATTGGTGGCAGACAAAAGTAGAAAAAGTAAACGAAAAGCACCGGCCATCATTGCATTTATCCAGACTGATGGTTTGGGTATTTCATTTTTTTATGTGCCGGAGATTTTTTTGACACCAATACACCAGGACACCAGGCAAG
>CALMDN010000209.1 GCA_937864935.1 uncultured Bacteroidales bacterium | reverse complement strand
CGAGGGGGTGAAAACGGGGGTAGTTAAAACCGATCCCGGATCAAATCAAACTTCAGGCTTACAGAGACTTTTGAACTCTTAACAACCATAACCGGATGAATGCGCCGTTAGCCCGGCAGGTCTGTGGATATCATTCATGACCGGATTCTTCCGTTGTTCAGAGACCTGCGTCATTTAAAAATCCCCGGGAACCCGATGCAGAAAGCCCTTCACCGTTTCCCTCCGTGAGGAAAAGGCAAAGGGCTTCATTTTCAGGCAGGCAGCAATTCAAATATTATCCCGCATTTCTCGCCTTAGCGTTTGACCACTTTGGTTTGTGAAACCACAATCCCTTCATTCACATAAAGCATGGCATAAAGTCCTGTTTTCAGGTTGCTGAGATCAATGCTATCGGCACGGCTGATTCCTTTGCCAACCCTGATATTCATAACCATATGTCCCTGTGCGTCATAGAATACCAGATAGCTGTAATCACCGGTTTCTTTGGTGAATGTTACACTGATGTTGCTTTCAGACGGATTCGGGAAGACCATCATTGAATTGACGGTTGAGTGATCTTCTATGCCTACGCAAGGATCTACCATAACAGAGAAGACAGCTGAATTACCGGTACAGTCTGATTCATTGGTTTCGTTGACGGTCAGGGTGCCTGTACCGGTCGTGTTCCAGTTTACAACAACTGAAGAAGTACCTGCACCTGAAATTATTTCGCCTCCGGTAACTGCCCATGCGTATACACTTCCCGCATTTTCAACCGTTTCATAATCAGCATTCCAGTTGACACATACTGCTTCAGGTCCAGTAATTGCAGGTTCGGGAGAATCATGAACCATGATGGCCAGCGAGGGCGAAGGAGCACTGTTGCCACATTCGTTGACTGCTATGACAGTGAGATTTGCCATTCCGGTGTAATCCAGCCACTCAATGCTGACCTCAGTGCCGTCAGGAGTGATCGTTCCGGCGTCTGAAGGGGACAGGCTCCAGCTGTATGAAGCTGCAAAGGGAACATCATCGATGGAATGCAAGGTTGTGGTACCGGTACATACTGAATTGCTTCCTTCAGGAGTTGCGGGTTGATCGGGAACAGAGATCATGGAAACATAAATCTGACCTGCCATTTGTTGTGAACAGGAATTGGCCATGGCCAAGGCTGTATAAAATCCGGGGTCATTCAGGTTGCTCCACGAAATGGCTGAACCTGTGCCGGGAATCATTGTGCCGTAAGGATTGTTGTCAAGGTACAACTGGTAATTTACGCCCGTTTCTGAACCATTGAGCGTTAGTGTTGCACCAGAGCTTCCTTCGCAGAAGTTACCGTTACCTGATAAATCAAAAATGTCGGGCATATCGGAGAGTGTGCAACTGAGTTCGTCAGACCATGCACTGTTTCCACACTGATTTGATGCATATACCTTTATGGTAAAATCGCCGGTAAATCCCGGGGAGGCGGTAAATGTTGCTGTTGGACCATTTCCTGTTATATTTCCGGCTGCGGAAGGTGCAACAACCCAGACATACGAATTTGCGAAAGCCACGGCTGCCGTTGAGTAGGTGTAGATTTGCCCCTGACAGGCGGCTGTAACACCTGCTGGGATAGCCGGGGTGTCGGGTGTTGCAATAACCTGGATATAGTCGGTTTTGGTAATAGAGTCAGAAACGGTACCATTGGTGGCAACAAGTTTAACATCAAATATGCCTGTACCGGTGTAGGTAACCGTAGGATTTTGCTGGGTGGAAGTTGATGGAGTACCCCCTTCAAAAGTCCAGAGGTAGGACAGGTTATTGCCGGTGGTAGAATTGAAGAACTGTATCTGCTCTCCACTGCAGACCAGGGTGGATGAAGCGGTAAAGGCAGCCTCTACCTCTTTTGCTTTCAGGCGTACGATTGAGTATTTCTCACTTATGAATTCGTTCACCGAAGTGTTACCTGAAAGCAGTATCCTGCCATCGGATTGCAAAGCAAGTCCATAGCCTCTGTCAGGTTTTGCCTGTCCTGTTACATCGATTGTGTAACTGCCTGTGCTGTTAAACGAAAGATCGGATGCGCCATCGGCATTGAACCTGGCAACAACGAAATCGTCATTTCCACCAATGCTGGCAGTGCCGCTGACGAGGTATTTTCCATCAGGCTGCACTACTGCATTGTAGAATATGGTAGATTCAGAAGATGCTGAAAGGGTAACAATTCCATCACCGCCAAAGCTGGTATCCGGAAGTCCGCTGGCTGTAAGGCGAACAAGGGCTCCCACAAACGAGCTGCTGGCCGGATCGAAGGCATCTCCTGTCAATAGTATTTTTCCGTCAGGTGTCATCACCATTCCGAAGCAATCATCGGCACAGCATTGCCCATGATGTCAATGGTTGTTTTACCGGCAGTGCCAAAGGAGGGGTCAAAGCTTCCGTCGGGCTGCAGCCTGATGGCAAAGAAATCCGCCGGAAACCCGCTGTACCCTGTTACAATTATTTTACCGTCTGAAGTAACAGCTATTCCATAGCCAAAGTCCCATGATCCACTCAGGTCGAGCAACAATTTACCATCACCTGAGAAGGAGGGATCAGGAGAGCCTGAGGGAGTCAGCTTAACGATAGAAAGATCATTGGTAAAAGGAGTCCCGCCGGTACGGGTTGAGCCGGTTAAATAGGTGTTTCCGGCGGCATCGCTGGTGATGGCATAAGCAGCATCCGGCATACCTTCGCCCAGCATTCCGACATACACCTTACCTGCTGTACCGAAAGCCGGGTCGGGTGCACCTCCCGGCAACAGGCGGCAGACAAAAAGGTCTTCGTCTGTACCATTCCAGCCAAACCCGCATACCAGTATCTTACCATCGGGCTGTATGGCTATTTCCGGCTCAAATCCTCCCTGTGAAGGGAGACCTCCCAAATCAATCAGCGAAATACCCGAAGTGCCGAATAAATTGTCAAAACTACCGTCGGGGTTCAAACGACAAACACCCAGGCTAACCCATCCGCCAAGATTCATGCTGGCGCCGGTCATAATAATTTTACCGTCGGGCTGCAAGGCGATGTTGTCGCCAAAGTCAAGGCTTCCACCGACTGAGAAAACATTCCGACCCGTACCGTTGAAAGTACTGTCGGGCGTGACCATTGCCTGCCCGGCTGCAATCAGGGAGGTTAACATCAATGAAAAAAGCAGAGATATTCTCATAGTTTCAGATTTTAGGGTTTATATTGGTTTGTTTTGAACTCTGTTCATTCAGGGTTGATATCGCAACCTCTTTGTAACAATTGAATCACTCCTTATGCCGGATTTCTGCCGGTATGGAGTTGTATTGGTGTTGAATTCTGTAAAACGTTTTTCCTGTTTGCCGCCTGAGGTTGTCTGGTTATAAGTCTGTGTGGAAAGGTTGCCACCGTTATCTTAACCCAACTGAACCCCGCCACT
>CALMDN010000208.1 GCA_937864935.1 uncultured Bacteroidales bacterium | reverse complement strand
AGTTTTCGGAGTGGACTCAAGCTTTTGAATACTCCGTTGTCAGCAATCAATGTTTGATAAAACGTTCGCAACCAAGGCTGTTTCCTGTTTCATCAACAAGCGTAACAAGGTAAACTCCGGTAGGCAAAACAGAAACATCCAGCTTTGCTTCACCGTTATAAAAACTTCCTGATTTCAGGGCAACTCCTTCTGTATTCTGCACCGTGTAAAGTACTTTACCTTCGGAATGCTTCGTGACATTCAGGGTGATCTTATCGCCGGCCGGATTCGGGAAGATGCCGAACTGCGGTCCGGCTTTACCTGATTCTCCGGGGCCTGTCACCAGTTCCGGACACTCAACCGGGACAAAGTTCAACTGACCGGTAACATCAACCGTCCCCCTCCAGCATTGTCCGTCGGGTGATTTCATGATGACACCACGCTGAAAATCCTCGATATAAATATCCCCGTCGGCTACATGTATTTTTGAAGAAGGATGGGTGGTCCCGATGCCCAGGTTACCTTCCCCTGAAAGACGCATGCGTTCATTATACACCCATTCACCGGCCCCGGTGGTATTAAAAACAATATACGAAGGGTAGCTGTCGTACCCCAGCCCCTGACCCGCATAAAAGAGTATACTCGCATTATAGCGGAACTGTTCATTGTAAAACATGGCAGAAGTCATCCCGCTGATGCGGTCACCGGGTTCAACATTCAGGGGAAAATCGAGGGTTCCCCGTGATCTTCTGCCATTCAGCAGACTGCCGACATAATGTATATCACTGGCAGCATATCCATCGAAGGTCGCATAATGATTGTTCATAATGTTGAGAATACCTGGCTCGGGATAAACAACCGGCTGATTCATTCTGAGGGTTAAACCAGATTGAGGCATGCTGGTGCCAATACCCAGGTTGCCATTGAACTGATAAATGTTTCCGGAAATGGTATCTACCTGAGCTTCAACTGAAATGAAGATTCCGAACCAACCAATCAATACACCGATGAAAGATTTCATAAAAACAAATATTCGGATGTCGTTGTTAATATTGCTTTGAAAATAATCCTGATAACACTGAGTTCCATACTACATGGTAAATGTAGTGTTTAAATGATTCAATCAAAGTGAAATGGTACACACTTTGGTTTTCCGTGAAAACAGATAAAATCCCACTTAACCGTAAACCCATGAATGAAATAGTGCAGACCGGCAATGCTGAAAAAGGAGCCGCCCGGATTCACAGAAACGAAGAGCTGATTGCAGAAATGACCTGGTTTAAAGCTGGAGATGACCACATTGTGATTGATCACACCATGGTTGACGAGAGTCTGAAAGGCCAGGGAATTGGCAGAAAACTCCTCGACAGCATCGTGGCCATGGCCCGGGAAGAAAATCTCAGGATCAGACCCGAATGCCCTTTTGTGGTAGCTGTTTTCAATAAAACCCCTGAATTGCAGGATATACTTTTCAGACAGGACTAGCATCACACCGTTCCAGACCAGCAAGTTCCTACAACCAAAGCACGGTTAATATGCAGCATTCTACTGCTGTGAAAATATCATCCGGAATAATAATCAATTGATTTCACTATGCGCAGAATTCTGGTATTGTTTGCCCATCCCCGCTTTGAACATTCAGTCGTAAACAGGGCCCTTGCAGCCGTTGCCATGCAACATCCTGCTGTGACCTTCCACGACCTTTACGAAAAATACCCCGATTTCAACATTGACATCAGGGCAGAACAGGATTTGCTGCTTGCCCATGAAGTGGTTCTCTGGCATCATCCCTTTTACTGGTACAGCTGTCCTCCCCTGCTGAAGCAGTGGATTGACCTGGTACTTACATTCAACTGGGCGTATGGCCCCAGCGGAACAAACCTCAGGGGTAAAACAGCCATGAATATCATTTCAACCGGAGGAGCCAGGGAAGCCTATCAGGCAGACGGACGCAACCGTTTTACCCTCAGGCAGTTGCTCACCCCATTTGATCAGACAGCCTTTCTTTGCGGCATGCATTACCTTCCGCCTTTTGCTGTGCAGGGAACACACCGTCTGAGCCGGGAGGAACTCACCGGAAAATCGACAGAATACAAACACCTGCTTGACCTGCTTTCCAATGAAAATACAGACATCTCAGGGTTCTCCGATTCAGGGCTTATCAATGATCCCTTAATAACTTTTGCCGATGGGAAGTGATTTTCTGCTACAGGCTACAGTGTACATGGGGGCCGCCATGCTGTGTGTTCCCCTTGCAAAAAAACTTGGCATGGGATCGGTACTTGGCTTTCTGCTGGCCGGTATTCTGATTGGTCCGTTTGTCATGGGTTTCGTTGGCGAAGAAGGTGAAGACATCATGCATTTTGCCGAATTCGGGGTGGTGATGATGTTGTTTCTTGTCGGACTGGAGCTTGAGCCTTCCAAACTCTGGAAACTGAGAAAATCGATCATCGGAACCGGTTTATCTCAGGTGCTCGCTACCATTGTGGTGGTGGGTGCCATCGCCCTTGCTCTGGGCAGCAGCTGGCAGGCTGCTCTGGCCATCGGCATGTCGTTTGCCATGTCGTCAACCGCCATCGTACTGCAATCGCTCAAAGAAAAAAACCAGCTCAATGGAGCCGCGGGGCAAAACAGCTTTGCGGTACTGCTGTTCCAGGACATTGCCGTTATACCCATTCTGGCCATTTTGCCCTTGCTGGCGCTGGTCCCCTCACATGCAAATGAAGGAGGTCACGATACACTCATGGATTGGATGCCCGGCTGGTTTCAGGCAGTGGCCATCCCGCTGGCAGTGGTTTCCGTTATTGGAATCGGCCGGTTTCTGGTGCCCGGTTTGCTCAGTATGGTGGCCAAAACCCGTATCCGGGAGCTTTTTACGGCTTCAGCACTTTTGATCGTTGTGGGCATCGCCTTCATTATGACCCTTGTTGGACTCAGCCCTGCTCTCGGAACCTTCCTTGCTGGTGTCATCCTCGCCAACAGCTCCTTCAGGCATGAACTTGAATCAGACCTTGAACCATTCAAAGGCCTGTTGCTCGGATTGTTCTTTATGGCGGTCGGAGCCTCGGTTAATTTCAACCTTATCCTGAACAGCCCGGTTACGGTAGCCGGTCTTACTCTGGGCATTATTCTCGTTAAAGCCGTTATTCTGCTGATCATCGGAAGATTCCTCAGACTC
>CALMDN010000207.1 GCA_937864935.1 uncultured Bacteroidales bacterium | reverse complement strand
GGCCACCGGAGTAACAGAATAGGTTTGGGCAGACCCCTGGCAGAAAAGTGTGTTGCCTGCGATGGTTCCGGGATTGGCCGGGAGCAGAAATACCGCTGCAGCCAGGCTGGTGGATGGCCCGTTTCCGCAGCCGTTCGAAGGTATTACAGTGATGTTCCCCGAAAGGGCGCCTATGGTAACCGTAACTGAATTGCTGCCCTGTCCCGAGGTAATGGCCCAGTCTGAAGGGAAACTCCAGGTGTAGGTTACTCCGCTCACATTGGGAACACTGTAGGTCTGGCTGCTGGTCTGGCAGGGATTGTTGTTACCGGTAATGGATCCTGTTGCTGCCGGAGTGGTAACGTCTACCGTTATACTCCGGTTTTGGGCAGTACCGGTGCCGCAATCGTTGGCTGGGACAACCGTGATGGTTCCGCTTGAATTGCCGGTAGTAACTGTAACAGCGCTGCTTCCCTGCCCCGAGGTAATGGTCCAACCTGCTGGAACAGCCCAGGTGTAGGTTGTATAAGGGACTGCTGTTATACTGTATGTCTGTGAGGAATTCTGGCACACCGGGCTGCTTCCCTGGATGGCAGAAGGCTGTGTCGGTACTGAAGCCTGTGGGCTTACAGCCAGATTCCGGGGGGCACTGCCGCCGCAGGCATTTGTGGCGGTAACCGCAACATTGCCGGCACCTGAACCAACGATAACGTTGATGGTATTGCTTCCCTGCCCTGAACTGATGACCCACCCCGTGGGTACCGTCCATGTATAAAGAAGCCCGGCGATGTTGGGGACGGAATATGTTTTCGAAGATCCGGTACAGGGGCCCTGCATACCGGTTATTGCACCGGGCATGGCCGGACTGGAGAGTGAAACAGCAATTGCCAGGGTTGATGGGGTGCCGCTTCCGCATGAATTTGTGGGCGTTACAGTCAGGGTTCCCGACTGATTGCCGAAACGGATCTGAGCAATGTTGGTTCCCTGCCCGCTGAGGATGGTTGCCCCCGGGAAAGCCCAGGTATAGGTTACTCCGGAAGGAGGGGGAGGCATCACCATGAAATTGTGCACGCTGTTCTGACAGGCTTCCGTAGTGACCGGGCTGATCGGACCAGGTTGTGCCGGCAGGCTGCTTACGGTAATGGCCACCGATCTGCTGCTTCCGTTTCCGCAGGCGTTGGAAGGAGTTACCTGAATGTTCCCTCCGGCAGATCCGGCGGTTACATTGATCGAGTTTGAACCCTGACCGGAGTTTATCAGCCATCCGGCAGGCACTGTCCACGTGTATGTGGTGCCGCCGACATTGGTGACACTGTAAGTTTGTGATGAACCTTCGCACACTGTGGTGTTGCCGGTAATGGCGGAAGGCTGGGCAGGAATGGTGTTAACATTTACCGGCAGTGAACTTGAATTCCCGTTTCCACAGGCATTGGAGGGTACCACGGTGATGTTGCCGCTTCCGGCTCCAACCGTAACAGTAACAGCATTGGTATTCCCCCCGGCTGTCTGAGTCCATCCGGCCGGGAATGTCCATGTGTAAGTTACCCCTGAAACGTTCGTAACACTGTATGTCTGCGTTGTTCCGGCGCATGGATTGGTACTTCCGGAGATCGCTGATGGCTCAGCAGGGACTGTAGTGGTTGTTACGGCAAGGGTTCTTGAGGTTCCGTTGCCGCAGGCGTTCGATGGAGTGACTGTTATATTGCCATTGTTTGTACCTGTGGTAACGGTGATGGAATTGGTCCCTTGTCCGCCGGTGATGGCCCAGGTGGCCGGCACTGACCAGGTGTAGGTCACACCGGCCACATTGGTTACATTGTAAGTCTGTGATGATCCCTGGCAGGGAGTTGCATTGCCGGTAATAGCTGATGGCTGAGCCGGAGTTGTATTTACGATGGTGATTACAGGTGAAGTGAAAACTGTGTTGCCAGGGCCGCAACTTCCGGTGTTGTTTCCAAACCAGCAATCAGCCTCCTTTACTAAATCACAGGTAAGGTTGTTTGGTCCATTGGCCAGAGGCGTAGTATAACCTGCACCTGCATTGTTTGAAGCAGTAATTGTAAGAATATAATTTCCTGATGAACCGGGAGCCAGGTTTCCGGCATCAGTGCGTACATGATAATCGGTCCAGTTGATGCCGCTTGTATTCCATTTCAACCCGATGTTAACATCCGGACTGGTATTGGTCCACGTTGCCTGGCCTATGTTTGTTATGTTTACTGTTACATTTCTTGTCTCTCCCGGACACCAGGAATTTGAGCCGAAATCCATCGAATTTATCTGTGCCAGATAGCCGGGTATCCAGGTTAGGATAACCTGGCCGTTTGCTCCTGCTTTTGATGTTGAAGCACCTTCACCCCTTCCACCTCCACCTCCGCCGGGTGAAACTCCTGCAACTGCATCCGGTGTTCCGTCTCCATCGGCTCCGCGGTCTCCGTTTCCGGTTCCCGTACCTCCTGTTCCTCCGGTAGCTGTAGCGTTTCCGCCAGGATTACCAACGGCATTGTTAAATGCCGAACCGCCTCCACCACCTCCACCTTCGTTGTTTCCTCCACCTTGCGATGGCCTGGCATTTCCACCTTTACCTCCGGCATAGGAAGCAACAATGATTCCGCCAATGGCAGAGGCCACCCCCCCGGCGCCTCCGTTTCTGCTGTTGGCTACCGATTGTCCGCCGTTGGCGACAACACCTAAGACACTTGAATTATTACCATTGGCACCTGCAGCACCCCCTGTTCCAACTGTTATTGTAATGGTTGATCCGGGGATAAGGCCGGTAAGAATTCCTCTGGTATATGCCCCACCACCGCCACCACCGGATGCTCCGCTCCTGTAGGATCCGCCACCACCACCACCCCAGGCTTCCACAGTGATGGTAGTGACTCCGGCAGGAACGGTGAAGGTAGTTGTTGCGTTGAATGTCTGGCTGGTTGTCTGGGCTGATGAATGTGATAGATTCACAAGCAGAAGCAGGGCAAGTATAACAACAAATGGAATGCTGTTTTGTGGATATTTCCGGTTTGGCGTTCTGATATAGTTGCTAACCTCACAAAGCAGAAGGTGTAACATTTCTTTACAGAGTGTTTCACCTGGGGCTGATAAGTGCAGCGGCCCTATGGGGGCTATTTTCCTGTCTGCAACTGCCATCGTGGTCAGTTAATAAATAAGCGGCTATTGAAGGTACTTTCCGGGTGGGGTTTATTTATCCGGATAGCGTTGGTTCATCTCTTTTTCCTGACAGCATTGCATCAGTGATCTCCGGGTCATTCAATTTCTTTTGAAGGAATGGTTTAGTTCCGGTACCTGAAAACTGCTGTCTCCGTTCGTCTTTGATTTCAATAGCACAAATCCTTATGTCGGGTTTGATAGTTGCTTGTTTCCTGTTATGCAGGATGGATTCCTGGTGCTGATTAAATATAACTGTATAGTGAAAACCGGGACGACCAGGGTACAATGGCAACTGCCATTCCCGCTGTAATTTAACCGGAGTGTTTTCCGGTAACTTTCCGGGTAAAATACCCGTTGGTGTAGTTCTTGTCTCCAATTTGCAATAATTCAGTCAGTGAATCAGCAGTCAGTCAGGTCTTTACCTTCACAGATAATTTCCACCTATCCAACATTCACCTGAGGGTGGTGATTCGGCCTTGTTTCTGATCTGCGGCTCTCCCAATTTGCCTGCAGGTCAAAACCGGATTTCCGGCCCTCTGAGTGATTTTCATTTGTTTATGTCAGTTTTGGAGTTTTGTAACCTGGCAGGGGTAGAATTTCTTTGTTTTTTTTCTCTTTTTTTCTTTTTACTTCCTTAACATTCAAGGTGATAGGATTACTTTCAAATCGGAAAAAGTATAATATGTATGAGTATGTTAAACAGGTGTGTAATTATATTTTACTCAACCGCGCAGGTAATCGGTTGTAGGTAAATCTGGTCGATTTGGCAAATGACACATAATCAACACTTTAAGAATAGTTTAATCGCAACTGAAACCTGATAGCAGTTAGGTTGTAAAATAATTATACAATCTGATTTTCTATATGTAAATAAATACGGCGGTGGGTGGTGCGTTTTCAAACTGAAGCAGTTATGAAAACTGAGGTATTAGCAGACCAGTTTCTTTTGACTACTCAGCATGTGATCTTTCTATTGCCGGTAGCGGAGTGCTCCGGACTACGTATTTTCAAGTAGTCATAACGGAATTTACCGCATTGGGCAATGTACTTTCTGATAGAAACGAATTGTTATTTATTGAAGATGGTCTGCAGGCATCCGTATTAATACCTATTTTGATGTTTGGGCTGGACAATCTGTGGTTTTGTGTTGTAATTTCACCTCGTTTTAAAGAGGTATTGTCACAGATATCAACCATTAAACACAAGTTTCCCATCAGGGGAAGTAAAGTAAGAAAAAGGAAATAATACTCTTGAAATCTCAGCAATTGTTAAGTCAACACTTCCGGACCATGATCAATAACGTAACCTTCAACAAGCTTATCAGGGACAATATGTATATGAACATCATCAACACAGGAAGAATGTTTATCATTCGTCAGGAAGGTCTTGAATCTTACCTTGCATACCGCCTCAACGGACAGGAACTGGAACTTTACAATGCCTACGTTCCCGAAGTGCAGCGGGGCAGGGGATATGCCTCTCAGCTGATCCTTTATAGTATACATTTCGCTGTGCTGCATGGGTTTCGCATCAAGGCCAATTGTCCTGCTGCGGAAGCTTACATCAGAAGAAACCCGGAATGGTCCTATGTATTGTCTGAATTGGTTCAGGTTCAGGATTGAACTGCCATTTTGATTAATACTCTATATTAAACTAACATACTGATAGTTACATTTTATCCACAAGCTTGCTGCCCTGGGTGTCCCGATGCAGGTAATGAATTCCACAGGATGCACTCTGTTTTGTTTGGTATTCTGGTTACCCCACCACTTCTTTGTCACCGTTTTGCCTGAACAGCAATCCATTTTTATATAATTACCACTGATGTTGAGTACCTTTGCAGGGGTCTGGATCTGCCATTTGTCAACAAACAGAAACCTTGGCGTGTATTTCAGGAATTGTAGCTACACAGATTCCTGATTGCGCAGAGTAAACCATTGTTACTGCTGTTTGTTGTTACTGAATGTCAAACTGATTCATCTGATCCGATACCCTCAAGAAAATGAAGCGATTTGTTGCAGCAATGAGAAACTGGGGACTTCACCTGAAGGTCTTTTTCCTGCTATTGGTTTCTTTGATTGCCGTAGCACTGGCGGGTTATGTGGTCAGTGAGAACTCGAGGGTTCTCAAGGAAACCCTCAATACACTCACGATTGTGGATCCTGAAACCCAGATGCTGCGCGATCTGCTTGCCGACCTGGCCGGAGCCGAAAATAATTTCAGGATTTACTCAATTACCAATGATCAGTCTTATTTTGATGCCTACAACAATTTGATATCCAAAGTTGTAATCAATATTGAATACCTTAAGGAGAAGGCTCTGAACGATGAAGACAAGCTGTTACAGCTTGACAGTGTGCTGGTTTTGCTTGCACGGAGACAGAATATGGTTGACGCCTATATTATCTATAAACTCAGGAGAGAACGGTTCGATTTCGCAGAGAAAACCATCAATCAGATCCGATCCGGACCACTGGACACGATACCCAACCGGCTGAGAACCACCACCAGGGTGGTTACCGTTCATGATACCATTAAACCCGGAACAGTTGAGAAGCCGGTGAAACATCGGGAAACACAGGGGGTTTTCAGAAAGATCAAAAAAGCCCTTTCGAAACCTCCGCCGGCGGAAAACGAAAGCCCACCTTCGGCCGGGCCGGTTGTACTCACCACAACCAGGGTAATTACCGATACTTCATTGCTCAGGCCCAGCGACTCAGCGATTCTGCGAAATGTAAGTAATGTGCTTTCCAACGTCAGGAGGCAGGACCTGGCATCTTACGAGGGCCTCAAAAGGCAGGAGCTCAACATGCTGCAAAACAGCTCAGAGATCATCAGCCAGATCATGAGCATTTTCCGGCAACTGGAACTGACTCAGACCCTGCTTTCCAACCGCCGCTCAAAGGAAGCATTCTACAAGGCCGACCGATCCATCTTGTCGATTGTAATCATTGGCACTTTTTCGCTGCTTGCCATTCTGGTGCTGATCGGGCTGATCCTCGGGAGTATACGCCGAAGCAACCGGCTTAAACGGAACCTGATCGAAGCTAACCTGCGGACGGCAGAACTGGCCAGGGTGAAGGAAGAATTCCTCGCCAACATGAGCCATGAAATCAGGACTCCCCTCAACGCCATCATCGGATTTTCGGATCAGCTGATTCATACTCCGCTCAACAACGTTCAAACCGAATACCTGGGTGCGGTCAGACGTTCGTCGAGGCATCTGCTCGAAACAGTCAACGATATCCTTGACCTTTCACGCATCGGTTCGGGTAAGCTGCAGCTCGAGAAAATACCCTTCAGGCTCCACGATGTCATCGACGATGTGATCGTTCCTTTCAGACTGACTGCTTCGGAAAAAGGTCTTCAGTTTATAGCCGAATGTGCGTTTCCCCAAAGCAAGGTGATTGAAGGCGATCCCCTGAGACTGAAGCAGATTTTGTACAACCTGCTGAGCAATGCCTTGAAATTCACCTTCCAGGGCGATGTGGTCGTTTCGGCGCGCG
>CALMDN010000206.1 GCA_937864935.1 uncultured Bacteroidales bacterium | reverse complement strand
AAAAGCCCAGGGCGCTGAAAATGTACCAGGCCGACATCTGCCCGCAATCTTCATTGCCAGGTAAACCACCGGGCGTGGCATCGTAAAGCTTATCCATGATCTGATGCACCCGCAGTTGTGTCATCCAGGGGGCGCCGGCATAACTGTAAAGATAGGGGACATGGTGACTGGGCTCGTTGCCGTGCACGTAATTGCCGATGATGCCCCGTTTGTCAATGTCTTCAGATTCGGCGATGTGTTTCTCGTCGAGCTGCATGGTGAACAGGGTGTCGAGGTGGGTAGTGAATTTCAGGGCACCGCCTGACTGCTCAATCAACCAGGCGGGATCGTGCGGCACATACAGGGAATAATTCCAGGCATTGCCTTCAATAAATCCCTGTCCTTCCGTTTTCAGCGGATCAAAATCCTTCTGCCAGCTGCCGTCGCTCAGACGGGGCCTCATAAAACCAGCTGATGCATCAAAAATACGCTCAAAGGAACGGGCCCTGCGGTCGTAAATTCCTGCCAGCCCCCTGTTCCCCGACTTCTCCGCCATACGGGAAATGCACCAGTCATCGTAGGCATATTCCAGGGTTTTGGAGGCTGCGTTGCTGGTTTTGTCCGCCGGTGCGAAGCCGTAATTTATGTAATCACCTATACCGTCGTACAATGCATAGGTCGCACTGGCATCCATGGCCTCCAGGGCCTCAGCCGCATCGAAGCCGCCGATTCCTTTCAGATAAGCATCCGCAATCACCGGAACGGCATGGTACCCGATCATGCACCAGTTCTCATTGGCATGGTGCGACCATACAGGCAGAATTCCGTGAACACTCTGTCGACGGTGGGCGAGCATCGAATTTACCATGTCGGAGGTGCGTTGCTGCTGCACGATGGTTAACAGCGGATGCAGGGCCCTGTATGTATCCCAGAGTGAGAATGTGGTGTAATTGGTAAATCCTTCAGCCCGGTGTATGTTCTGATCAAGCCCGCGGTAGCGGCCATCATTGTCCATGTAAACGGTGGGGGAGAGGAAAGCGTGATACAGGCTTGTATAGAAATTCTTTTTTACTGCTTCACTTCCGCTCACCTCAATCCGGCTGAGTTCCCGGTTCCAGGTCTCGCGGGCCTGATGCCTGACCTGCTCAAAGTCAAAGCCGGGAATTTCCGTTTTCAGGTTGTTGAGTGCCCCTTCGGTACTCACGGCTGACAGGGCGAATTTCACCATCAGGGTTTCACCTGCTTTCATACCGAACCTGAACCAGGCAGTGATCTCTTTACCGGCCATTTCAGGGAAATTTTCCTTTTCGTTGAATTTCCGGTAGAAGCCCCGGTAAATCACTTCTTCATGATTTTCGTATCCATAGTTTTCAATGGGCTTTGATAGCACCATGGCAAAATAGAGGGTGCGGGTGCGGGCCCAGCCCCGGGTCTGGCGGTAGCCGGTCACCAGGGTGTCGTTTTCAACCCGGATAAACTGCCAGGTGTTCTTGCCGGGATAGTTGTAAATGCCGGCAGCCATATCGAGAATCAGGTTGGTTTCTCCGGTCTGATCGCAGGTATAGCGGTGAAACCCCACCCTTTCCGTAGCCGTGAGCTCAGCCAGAATACCGTAATCATCCAGTTTAACGGAATAGTAACCGGGCGAAGCCTGTTCGCGTTCGTGCGAAAAACGGCTTCGGTAACCCGAACCGGGATTGCTGCGCGTGCCAGGGTTAAGCCGCAGAATTCCGGTGGTGGGCATCAGCAGGAAATCTCCCAGGTCGCTGTGACCGGTCCCCGAAAAATGGGTGTGGCTGAACCCGCAGATGGTATTGTCATTGTACTGGTAGCCTGCACAATAGGCATAGACATCCTTGTTGTAGCCATTCCCGGTTGAATAGGGAACCGTATCGGTGTCGGGACTCAGCTGTACCATGCCGAAGGGAACGGTAGCCCCGGGATAGGTATGCCCCATGTGGTCGGTGCCGGTGAATGGGTTTACATAATCGACGGGCTGCTGGGCATTTGCAAAAAAGGGAAATGCAAGCATGATAAGAATCCGGGCACTTTTCATAGGATGAAAGGGTTATGCCGGCAAACATAAGTAAAAGATGCAAAAGGCGGATGTATGTCAATTTTTTTAATGAGAAGGTTCAATCAGGGTCGCTTTTAACTATATTTAAACCCTGTAAATTTGTGAATTACAGTTTAAGTATTTTATTTTTCTCAAACCCAAAACATCCGAAATGGCTAAAGTTGTTGTCCTTGGTGCCGGTATCGCCGGTCATACTGCTGCTGCTTTTTTGCGTAAGAAACTCAGTAAGAAGCATGAAGTGGTGGTGGTAGCACCGAACTCCTATTATCAGTGGATTCCTTCAAACATATGGGTTGGCGTTGGCCGCATGACCATTGATCAGGTCCGCTTCAAACTGGCTCCGCTCTACAAACGGTGGGGCATTGATTTCAGGCAGGCCAGGGCGGTGAGCATTCATCCCGAAGGAGACAACACCTCAGAGAGAGCATTTGTAAGCATCGAATACACAACAGAAGAAAAGAAAGGGCAGACTGACCGGGTTGATTACGATTACCTGGTTAACGCTACCGGTCCGAAACTGAATTTTGAAGCCACTGAAGGACTGGGTCCGGGTAAAAATACTGTATCTGTTTGCTCATACGATCATGCAGCCCACGCCTGGGAGAAACTTCAGGAATCCATTGCCAGGATGGATAAGGGTGAGAAACAACGGTTTGTGATCGGGACCGGACATCCCACCGCAACCTGTCAGGGAGCAGCCTTCGAATACATCCTGAATGTTGCCTTTGAACTGCGTAAACGCAAACTGGATCATCTGGCTGAAATCACCTGGCTTACCAACGAGTATGAACTCGGCGATTTTGGTATGGGCGGCGCCTACATCAAGCGGGGTGGATACATTACCTCAACCCGCGTTTTTGCTGAGTCTTTCCTTGGCGAGAACAACATTAAATGGATTAAGCGTGCCGGGGTAAAAAAAGTCGAACCAGGCATGATTCATTACGAAACCCTTGATGGGGAAGCCAACCAGATCGGTTTCGATTTCTCGATGCTGATTCCTGGTTTTGCCGGAGTAGGCCTGAAGGCATTCGACAGATCCGGAGCAGACATTACCGCTAACCTTTTTGCCCCCAGTGGCCTGATGAAGGTTGATGCTGACTATTCACCAAAACCCTTTGATGAGTGGAAAGCATCCGACTGGCCCGAAACTTACCAGAGCCCGGCATATAACAATATCTACGCACCCGGCATAGCCTTTGCACCACCGCATCCGATTTCAAAACCCATGACCAGCAAGAACGGGACGGCCATCTTCCCTTCTCCTCCCCGTACAGGAATGCCATCCGGAGTAATGGGAAAAATTGTGGCAGAGAACCTGATTAACGAGATCAAAACCGGTAAGCAGGTTTTCAAACACAAAGCCAGCATGGGCCGTATGGGTGCAGCCTGCATCGTATCTGCCGGTTATGGCATGCGCAGTGGTGCTGCCGCTACCATGACAGTTCATCCCATCGTGCCCGACTGGGATAAATATCCCGAATACGGGCGCAGCATCGACTATACCATGGGTGAAGCCGGATTGGCCGGCCATTGGATGAAATGGTTCATGCATTACATGTTTCTGCACAAAGCCAAGGGATATCCTTTCTGGTGGCTGTTGCCCGAATAGTCGTCTGTTTAACTGAAAATCCTGAAATCATGAAAAATAAAACCGTTCAATCCTATTCCGAAGAATCCTATCCTCCCTTTCCAACCAAAGGTAC
>CALMDN010000205.1 GCA_937864935.1 uncultured Bacteroidales bacterium | reverse complement strand
TCCTGTTCGCTGTAAATGATTCTCTGATTGCTTTTCTCCCTCAGGGGGCAATAAAACAACTGTTTTCCCCCGGAATCATTCCTGTCTGCCATATTCTGACGAATTTTCTCATGAAATGAAAATAGGACTGGGTGAAAAGGAAGGTGAATCCGTTACTGATGGCTCCCGGGACATGAGTAATTTTCTTCAGTAAATAGTACTGAGTATTGTCCAAAGAAGATCACGCTGAAAGCACGAAAGTTTTGTTGACTGAATTTAAAAGGAATCCCTCTGGTTTCTCAGAGGGATTCCTTTTTTGATTTTTATGGATTCGGGATTATTCTTTTTATGAAATTGCTGTTGTTGTTTTCCCAGATGGTGTAATCATTGAGATCAATTGACCCGTTGCCATCTACATCAATAGCCAGATATCCCTTGGCGAATGTAATGACACCGTTTTCGATTAGTGTCATATCGAGTCCTTCAACTTGTCCATCCTGGTTTACATCACCTCCAAAAATAGTGTAATAATTATCTGTCATCAATTGCAGGTTATGACCATATACATCGTCAGGTGTTCCAAAACTCTGGTCAATCACCATATCTGCAAATGAAACCGGATTGGCTGTAGTTGTTTCGATTGAGTTTCGGTGCCTGATGGTAATATAGTAGTCACCGTCAATCGAAATAGGAATGCAATATACAGTTGCGTTACCTGAAGTGTTTAGCAATACAGTTGCTGAGAATGCAGGCGTAGCATTGTAATCGGATGCATCATGCAGTTCAACCGTGATTTCATCTGCGAAACCAGGGAATTGAGGAATACCAAGTCCATCAAATGCTTCATTCATGATTCCGCTGCCGTTATAAAGCCCCTCAAGCATAACAGAAGTTAGGTTGAGTATTCTGGCCGGAGTCACAGTTACAGTTACACTTATTTCTGTATAATACAGTGTACATGCTCCATCTGTTACACTCAACAGATTGTAGGTTACGTCAGATGTTAAAGCTCCAGTATTTACTAATGAGGTGCCACCGGTTAATACCGTTGTATGCGGTGTTCCGCCGTTGATGTCATAGGTAACAGTTGCACCCGGTGTGCCGGTAAAAGTAATATCGGCATTACCACCCGAGCAAACAGAGGTTGAACCACTTACAGATGCTGCTACAGCTGCGGGTTCTTCTACCAAAACCAATTGGAAAGCACCATTTGTTCCAGTCCCATATCCATCTACCTGTACGTAATAGGTCTGACCAGGGATAACACAAACCGGTGTAATTTCTGCATAAAATGGAGCACCGGCTGCATCGTCATTTGCTGCAATAAGTGTTCCGCCACCGGTTAACAAATCACCGCAGGAAGGAGCACTCCAGAGAGCTATCTGGCTGTCCCAGGTGTTGGTTGTTCCAAAGTTGATGGAGACCCTTCCTGAAGGAGGAGCGACAAATGAGAACCACACAGAATTGTTGGGCACCTGACCTGAACACCATCCGGTCTGGCCATTGCAATTGCCGGCTGGAGGAGCAGCTTCACCGGTTTCTGCAGTAGCACCGATGTTCGTATAAATGCCATTTATGCCCACCGCGATCGGATTGGCTTCGCAAACGTTGTCACCGGCAACCGAAACCACCGTAGTAACCACATCTGTCTCAGCATAACAGCCGGTAACAGCATCGGTAACAATACATTTTATATAGAAGGTAACCCCTGCATTTGCATATGCCTGGGCTGTATTGGAGTTATCTCCGAAATTGCTGTAAGGACCAATAAGAGCTGTGGCATATTGCCATTGGAAATCAGGTGTTCCGGTGTAGCCACTTACCTCGTAATTCAGCGGCTGATAAGTGAGACCGGTGGCCGGACCTGTTATAATCGCAACCGGAAGCGGATTCACTGTTAATGTAGCCGGATCGCTGGTAACGGGATCACCGCAACTGGCTGTAACAATCACATCATAGCCGGCTTCATCGGCTTCGCTGACATTTATCAGTGTTAAAGTTTCTGTAGCTGCCGATGGGTTGTCGATGACTGAAATATCGATTCCGCCCTTGCGCCACTGGTAAGTTAAACCGCTTCC
>CALMDN010000204.1 GCA_937864935.1 uncultured Bacteroidales bacterium | reverse complement strand
TTCATCTTTTACCTTTTTAAGTTGATTTTTGGTCAACCTATTTCAGGCACGGACATACTTTTTACTTTTTACTTTTTACTTTTTACTTTTTACTTTAAATGGTCAAACCCTTGTGCCTCAATAGGGTATAGGCTGCCACCATTGCTGATCAGGTATTCGCCTTCGGCTTTTTCGGTCATGTGGCCGATGATGTGAATGCCGCTGATTGTTTTGAGTTTTTCGAAATCATTCACATCGGCGGTGAAGAGCATCTCATAGTCCTCGCCACCGTTCATGGCAGCGGTGGTCGGATCGATCTGGAATTCGCCGGCAATATCGGCGGTTACCACATCGATGGGGATCTTGTTTTCGTAGATTCTGCATCCCAGGCCTGAATCTTTGGCTATGTGGAGGACCTCACTGGCCAGGCCATCCGATATGTCAATCATGGCTGTGGGCCTGATACCGGCTTCGCGCAGTTTTGTTACAATGTCAACCCTGGCTTCTGGTTTGAGCTGACGTTCAAGTACATAGTCATTGCCTTCGAGGTCGGGTTGCATCTGAGGGTTGGCTTTAAACACCTGTTTCTCCCTTTCGAGCAGCAACAAGCCGATGTAGGCCCCCCCCAGGTCACCGCTCACGCAGATCAGGTCATTTTCGCGGGCTGTATTGCGGTAAACCACCTCTTCCCTTTTGGCAGTTCCGATCACCGTCACCGAGATAAACAATCCCGAAACCGAAGAGGTCGTGTCACCTCCCACCAGATCAACATGGTATTTTTCACAGGCCAGCCTGATGCCGGCATACAGTTCTTCCAGGGCTTCCACAGAAAACCTGTTGGAAACAGATATTCCGACCAGCAACTGTTTCGCGGTACCATTCATGGCCGCTATGTCAGAAATATTGACAACCGCAGCCTTGTATCCCAGGTGTTTGAGCGGGGTATAGGTAAGATCGAAATGAACGCCTTCAACCAGCAGGTCTTTCGATACCAGGGTCAGCAATTCCCCGTTGTCGATAACAGCGGCATCATCCCCGGTGCCTTTCAGGGTTTCTTTGTTTTTGATTTCAATACCTGAAGTAAGGTGGCCGATCAGGCCAAATTCGCCTAAAGCAGAGAGTTCGGTGCGTTTCGGATTGGTTGTGTCGCTCATTGGATCTTTCTTTTGGTTGGGGTTGCAAAGGTAAGCATATTCAGCGGTTTGACTTCCCGGAACCCTGGCCGGCTCATCGGACCCTTTTCCAGAAAGGATGCTGAAGGTTTACCGTTTCCTGAAAAGCGTGTTTGTGACCCTTCCATCCTTGCCGGATCAGGTGTCTCAGGGCTATCGGGTGCATCATTCCATGCTGCTGATCACAAGCTAGACGGGACCGGGTCTGATCTGCGGTGCAACTTAATACCGCGCTGATTGTTATACCATTGAATTAAGACCCCGGTGAAAGTTTCAGTACGGATTCATTTTATATCAGACTTTAGCGCCTGAAAAATTCAAATTGAGTATATTTGCCGGCTATCTTAATTTAATCTAATTAAGTACTTAAATAACCACAAGGGAAATGGACAAGGACCCTAACAACATACTTGAAGAGGTAACGCAGGGGGAATATAAATACGGATTCTACACTGATATTGAGATGGATACGGCTCCTAAGGGGCTTACTGAGGATACCATCCGGTTTATCTCGGCCAAAAAAAATGAACCTGAATGGCTGCTGCAGTTCAGGCTTGATGCCTATCACAAATGGCTGGGCATGACCGAGCCTGCCTGGGCGCACCTGCATCACCCGCCCATCGATTATCAGAACATCATCTACTATGCAGCACCGAAGCGGAAAAAGGAGCTGGCGAGCCTTGATGAAGTTGACCCTGAGCTGATTGCTACCTTCAATAAGCTCGGGATCTCTCTCGAAGAACAGAAACGCCTGTCAGGCGTTGCCGTGGATGCAGTGATTGATTCGGTATCTGTAAAAACAACATTTTCAGAAACACTGGAGAAACAGGGAATTATCTTTTGTTCCTTCAGTGAGGCGGTACAAAAGGTTCCCGATCTGGTCAAACAGTATCTGGGTTCGGTGGTGCCCTCGGAAGACAATTACTTTGCAGCCCTGAATTCAGCGGTTTTCAGTGACGGATCATTCTGTTATATCCCGAAAGGGGTCAGGTGCCCGATAGAATTGTCGACCTATTTCAGGATCAATGCCGCCAATACGGGACAGTTTGAACGGACGCTCATCATTGGCGACGAGAACAGCTATGTGAGCTATATGGAAGGCTGTACTGCACCCATGCGTGATGAAAACCAGCTTCATGCGGCCATTGTGGAGATTATCGCCCTCAAGGAAGCCGAAGTGAAATATTCTACGGTTCAGAACTGGTATCCCGGCAACAAGAAGGGAGAAGGTGGAATCTACAATTTCGTCACCAAACGGGGGATATGTAAGGGCAACAACTCCAAAATATCCTGGACACAGGTAGAAACCGGTTCAGCGATCACCTGGAAGTATCCGAGTGTGGTGCTGATGGGCGACAACTCGGTGGGAGAGTTTTATTCTGTTGCCGTAACCAACAACTACCAGCAGGCCGATACCGGCAGCAAGATGATCCACCTGGGGAAGAATACCCGCAGCACCATTGTTTCAAAGGGGATTTCAGCCGGTCACAGCAGCAACAGCTACCGAGGTCTGGTGAAGATGACAAAACGAGCCGAGAATTCAAGGAATTTCTCCCAGTGTGATTCACTGCTCCTCGGCGATAAATGCGGGGCGCACACCTTCCCTTATATAAAAACGGAGAACAAGACGTCCATCGTTGAACACGAAGCAACCACATCAAAGATTTCCGACGATCAGTTGTTCTATTGCAACCAGCGGGGAATCAGCACCGAAAGCGCCATTGGTTTGATTGTGAATGGTTACGCACGTGAAGTCCTGAAACAGCTTCCGATGGAATTTGCCGTAGAGGCGCAGAAACTGCTTTCGATCAGCCTGGAAGGAAGCGTTGGGTAAAAGTTGAAAGTAAAAAGTTGAAAGTAAAAAGTAAAAAAAGTTTGCCACAGGCAGGCATTTAAGAAGCATCAGAGAGTTGGATATTGGAAATTAGAAATTAGAAATTAGAAATTTCTCTTTCCATCAATGCCTTCTCAGAAAACTAAAAATAACCAGACAACAATATGCTCAGCATTAAAAATTTAAGGGTTTCGATCAACAACAAGGAGATACTGAAGGGAGTAAACCTGGAAGTAAGACCGGGTGAAGTACATGCCATCATGGGACCCAATGGCACGGGGAAAAGCACCCTCGCTTCCGTTATTTCAGGTCGTGAGATATTTACAGTGGATGAAGGAGAAATACTCTACAAGGGGAAGAATCTGCTTGAAATGCCGGTTGAAGACCGTGCCAGTGAAGGTATTTTTCTCGGATTTCAGTATCCGGTTGAGATTCCCGGGGTAAGCATCACCAATTTTATGCGTACTGCAGTCAACGAGCAACGCAAATATCATGGGCTGGATCCCATGCCGGCCAATGAGTTTCTGGCCAAAATGGAAGAAAAGAAGAAAATGCTTGAGATTCATGCCAAACTGGCGAACCGGTCGGTAAACGAAGGGTTTTCGGGGGGCGAGAAAAAGAAGAATGAGATCTTCCAGATGGCCATGCTCGAACCCAGTCTGGCAATCCTCGATGAAACCGACTCAGGCCTCGACATAGATGCACTGAAAATCGTTGCCAACGGGGTAAACAAGCTGCGGAGGCCTGACAACGCTTTTGTGGTTATTACCCATTATCAGCGACTGCTTGAATATATAGTACCGGATATTGTGCATGTGCTTTTCGACGGCCGAATTGTACGTTCAGGCGGCAAAGAGCTGGCCATTGAGCTGGAAGAGAAGGGTTATGAATGGATTAAAGCTGAGCTTGTCTGATCCTGACAAAAATTATCAATTATGGATGGAACAATAACAGGTGGAACAACCACCAGGGAGGCTTTGCTCCGGTTGTGGGAAGAGAAGCACGGCATGCTCGGCAGCAACGACCCGGAAAGGGTGTCTCAGCTCCGGCACGGCGCCATGGAAGTATTCAGAACCATGGGTTTCCCGCATATAAAACTTGAAAAGTGGAGGAATACTGACCTGAGCCGAATGCTGGGCAATGTATTTACCTTCCCCTTTGAAGCACGGATTGAAAATGTTGACCTTGACGAGGTCTTCAAATGCGATGTGCCGGGGTTCAATACCTTTATGGTTGCCCAATACAACGGCAGATACATTGAAAGGGGAAATCAGCTGAACGAAGCATCGAAGGGTGTCATCGTATGCAGCCTCGCCGATGCATTCATCAAGCACGCCGATCTTATCGAAGCACATTTCGGCCGCTACGCCGATACCGCAAACAACAGTCTTACAGCCCTGAATACGGCTTTTGCCAGGGATGGGGTGTTTATTTATGTGCCCGACAATGTGGTGGTATCAGAAATCATTCAGATTGTAAACATCATCAACTCGGCCGATACTGTATTTCTTCAGCCGCGCAACCTGGTGATCGCCGGCCGCAACAGCAGCCTGAAACTGGTTCAGTGCGATGATTCCATCGATGATCATCCCGGGTTTATCAACGCCGTTACGGAAGTCTACGCCGGAGAGAACGCCGTGATTGATCATTACAAACTCCAGAATAAAAACGACCGGTCGGCCCTGGTGAACACCATGTATTTTCAGCTGGAAGCCGGTTCCAGCCTTTCAACCAACGCCATCAGCCTGAATGGTGGGCTGATCCGCAACGAAACCAACGTTAAGCTCAATGGCCGCGGAAGCCATGCCGATGTGTTGGGCGTTTATCTGATGGATAGGAATCAGCATGTTGACAATCAGGTTTTTATAGACCATGCGATGCCCGATTGCACCAGCAACGAACTGTTCAAGGGCATTCTGGATGATCATGCCAGCGGAGTTTTCAACGGACACATTCTGGTACGTCAGGATGCACAGCGCACCAATGCCTATCAGAACAACAAAAACATCCTGATTTCCGACAAGGCAGTGATTGATACCAAGCCATTCCTCGAGATTTATGCTGACGATGTGAAGTGCAGTCATGGAGCCACTGTCGGGCAATTGGACAGCGAGGCCATGTTCTACCTGCGTTCCAGGGGGATCAGCCACGACAATGCCCGCATGCTGCTGATGTATGCCTTTGCAGCCGAGATCGTGAACAAAATATCCATTCCCCAGCTAAGGCTGCGGATTGATGATCTCGTGAAGAAGCGTCTGCGCGGAGAACTTTCTGTCTGCGACCAGTGTGTGTTGCATTGCAACGCCAGGGAGCAGCGGGTGGCATTCGAAATTGACATGAGCAAGATATAGTGCATAGTTCAGCATTATGTACTATTTTTGAAATGGGGAACGCATTTCCGTATGAAAAGGACAAAACTTTCACAGGCAATGATTCCGGTTCCTATTGGTCAACACCATTACTATTTACTGAGCTTTTAATTCTCTGAAGGCACCCACACATGCAGTTCAACGCTATTGATATTGACAAGATAAGAGCAGATTTTCCGGTTCTTGCGCGCAGTGTTCACAACAAGCCGCTGGTTTATTTTGACAATGCAGCCACCACGCAGAAACCTCAGGTGGTGATTGATGCACTGACAGATTATTACTGCAATCTCAATTCCAATGTACACCGGGGTGTTCACTACCTGAGTCAGCAGGCCACCACTGCCTTCGAAGCGGTGAGGGACCAGGTACAGGCGTTTATCCATGCCCGTTCCAGGTATGAGGTAATATTCACGCGGGGTTGCACGGAATCCATCAATCTGGTTGCATCAACCTGGGGCAGGAAGTACATTACCGCCGGCGACGAAATCCTGATTTCAGCCATGGAACACCATTCCAACATCGTGCCCTGGCAGATGCTTTGTGAGGAAAAAGGTGCCCGTCTGGTTGTCTGTCCGCTGCTGGACGACGGAAGCCTCGACCTGGAGATACTTTTCTCATTGATGGGCAGCAAGACCAGGCTGCTGGCCCTCACCCATATCTCAAATACCCTGGGAACCATCAACCCGGTGAAGCAGATTACCGGAATGGCGCATGAAAAGGGCATTCTCTTCCATACGGACGCGGTTCAGGCAACA
>CALMDN010000203.1 GCA_937864935.1 uncultured Bacteroidales bacterium | reverse complement strand
AAACGAAAAATTTATTAAGCCGCGGTCAGGATATCTGATGCTGGCCGTGATTTTCATGATGGTTGCATTGCCGGTTTAGTCCATTATGAGTTTTAACGGGAACATCTCGCTGATGATCGTTTCGGTGGTTGTGCTGATAGCCGCGGTGGTATTGTTGCCCGGCATGCTCGTGGTAAATCCGAATGAATCGAGCGTACTGGTATTGTTCGGGGATTACATCGGTACCGTGAAGCACAATGGTTTTTTCTGGGTGAATCCGTTTCTTACCAGAAAAAAAATCTCCCTGAGGGCCCGTAACCTGAACAGCGAACCGATCAAGGTGAACGACAAGATCGGCAATCCGATTATGATCGGTATAGTGCTTGTATGGAAAGTCAAGGATACATTCAAGGCAGCCTTCGAGGTTGATGATTACATCCATTATGTTGAGATCCAGAGTGAGGCTGCGATCCGGAAACTCGCCGGGCATTATCCGTATGATAATTTCGATGATGCCCAGTCGGAGATTTCGCTGAGGGCCGGTGGGGAAGAGGTAAACCATGTGCTGGAGGCCGAACTTACAGAGAGGCTTGAAAGGGCAGGCATTGATGTCATTGAGGCCCGCATCAGCTATCTGGCCTATTCATCGGAAATTGCCGGTGCCATGCTTCGTCGTCAGCAGGCAACCGCCATCATTGCTGCCCGCAAGAAGATTGTGGAAGGAGCGGTAAGTATGGTTGAAATGGCACTGGAAATGCTATCGGAGAAGAAGCTTGTTGATCTTGATGAAGAGAAGAAGGCTGCCATGGTCAGCAACCTGATGGTCGTTCTCTGTTCTGATAAGGATGCGAGTCCGGTTATCAATGCAGGAACCTTACATCAGTAAGAAATAACCCAGATAAAAACAGCATGATGCAGGTAATTTCAGAAAATCCGTCCACACTGGTATTTTCCCAGGGAGAACATGAAACAGCCCGGCTTGTATACAAAAACAGGTTTTCAGGGAAGGCTGCCATTCATTTTCCGGATGGGCGTATCTGTGAGGTTGTTCTGACCGATTTCTGGAGGAGTGTGTCGGAAATCCGCGAAAACGGCAAGGCGATTCTTGTTTTCAGGAGGAAATGGACCGGTAAAACAATGATCGAAACGGCTGACACCGGCAGCAGGTACACGTATTTCTTCCGGCAGAAAGGTTTTTTTACCCACCGGTATGTGTTGTATGATAAGGATGACAGGGAACTTGCGGTTGCCCGCTCAGAATTCCACTGGAAGGGATTCAGGTACAGTTTCAGCCTCCATCTCAGCGACAGCATCAGGCGCAGGGAAAATCACGTGATTCTTGCTGTTTTGCTGGTTTATCTTACCAAACGTGCGATGTCACAGCATCAGGCAGCAGTGGTAGCCTGAACTCCGAAGCGGATACTAACCGAAAAGAAAATAACGAAAGCACAATGGCTCAGAAGAAATCCTTTGCACTGCGTATAGATGCTGAACTGCTCGAAGCTGTTGAAAAATGGGCAGCAGATGAATTCCGCAGTACAAACGGGCAACTGGAGTGGATCATTCACAAAGCTCTGAAGGATGCCGGCAGGCTCAGGACACCCAGAAAGGGAAGTGGAGCCGGAGGGGATGAAAAGGATGGTTAAAGCCGGCAGTTTTCTTACAGCCGGTTTTGTCAACGTCTTCAGGGGTAAAATCAGTCATGGCCAAATAACCTGCCCTGCCATGTATTTCTTCTCTCCAATTCATTTTCAATCATAACTGTAACCTGGTCGGCACGCAGTGCTGACCAGGGTTTACTCAGCAGATATACCGGCGGTACTTCGCCTGTAAACCGTTCAATCACAATAGCCGGATTCATCAGTTCCGTGATTCTTACGATCAGGTCGATGTATTCTTCGAGCGAGAACAGAGTAAAAGCTCCGGGATCAGCCAGGTATTGGTCAGCCATAGTGGTATTTCTGACTATCTGTAACTGATGGAATTTTATGGTTGTGAGCGGCAGGCGTGCGACCATTTGTGCTCCGGCCACCATCTGTTCAACAGATTCACCGGGAAGGCCAAAAATGAGGTGCGCTCCGGTTTTTATGCCGGCAGCAGCTGTCTTTTTTATGGCATCTGCCGACTGTTGAAAGGTATGTCCGCGGTTGATCATCTTCAGTGTTTCGTCTGAAGTGGATTCGATGCCGTATTCAATGATGACATAAAACTTTTCGGAGAGCTTGCTGAAATAGCTGATCTTTTCGTCGTCGATACAGTCGGGCCGGGTACCGATCACCAGCCCTCTGATTCCGGGATAACCGAGTGCCTGATCATACAGTTGTTTCAGCTCGCTGAGCGGCGCATAGGTGTTGGAATAGGACTGGAAATAGGCCAGGTACTCGGATGCCCTGCGGTACCTGGTTTTGTGAAACTCTATGCCCTCTTCAATCTGCTGAGTTACCGGTTTTGACGGGTGACAGTAGGATGGATTGAATGCATCGTTGTTGCAGTACGTACAACCTCCGGTCCCCGCTGTTCCGTCGCGGTTGGGGCAGGTAAAGCCGGCATCAATGGATACTTTCTGAACCCTTCCGCCGAAGGTCCGCTTGAAGTATTCGTTGTAGCTGTTGTAGCGTTTGGTGCCGTAAAAATTTAACTCAGACATGGCAATTTGTTGGTATATAAGGGTAAAGATACTGATCATGTAAAAAAAGCAGCTGCCTCAGGAGTCTGAAAAGACTATTGAAGCAGCCGCTTTCTTAAAGTGAGCTTAACTTGTTACTTAGCTACCCTTTCAAGCCATTTGAGCATGAAGAGCATAGTAAGCATCGAAAGCAGACAGGCAACCACAAAAACAGTCCATGTTAGCCAGATGGGAACGCTTTCGTAGAAGATTGCCCCGATAAACAACAACTGATTACCAATGGCAGTAGCCCCAAGCCATCCGCCCTGCATAACTCCCTGATATTGGGGAGGAGCAACTTTCGATACAAACGAGATTCCGAGCGGGCTGATGAATAATTCAGCAACCGTGAGGATAAAATAAGTTCCGATTAAGAGCATTGGTGAAATCCGCTGCATATCTGACAAACCGCCCATTGCTTCCACTTCTGATTTTAATGGAAGGCCCATCGAGCCGATGGTCATTACAAAATAGGCAAGTGCTGCGATGAACATACCAATAGCAATCTTTTTGGGGGTAGAAGGCTCCAGACCTTTGGCACGAAGCCACCCGAAAATGGCCATAACGATGGGTGTAAGCAGCACGATGAATATCGGATTGATCGATTGGAAAATTTCGGCTCCCTGAATAACCACAAGCCCAAGGTTAATTTTAATCCCACTCAGGTCGGTATAATCTTTTGCAAAAAAAGTAAGGGTTAATCCGTTCTGATGAAACGAAAACCAGAAAAAGATAACAACACCAAAAACAGCAAACAATGCATAAAGGCGCTGTTTTATTTCCTTTGCGTCCATTTGAACGTCAGCAGCAGAGGAGGAAGAAGCTGATTTAACTTTTGATGCGGGATCGGGGAATCTTTTCTTGTTGAACAGATAGATAGAAATTGAAATGGCCATAGCAATAATTGCGATGCCAAAAGCATAGTGGAATCCTGTCGTGAAAACATTCAGGTAATTGTTGGCAAAAGCAGTCAGATCGGAAACTGCAGCACCCTGACTAACTTGTGTGGACAATGTTGTAAGTTTTTCCTGTGCTTCGGGAGTAATTGTGCCATTCAGGTATGCATGGCACAATTCAGGAAGGCTTGAATTGTATTCAAAACCGTTTTTGGCGAGCCATCCGTTTCTCATTCCAACAGCAACCAAAGGAGCAAACAAAGCACCGACATTAATGAACATATAAAACAGAGAGAAACCTGAATCTCTCATTTTTCCATATTCCTTGTTGTCGTACATCTGGCCTACAAGAGCCTGAAGGTTGCCTTTGAAAAGGCCATTACCAAAAGCAATGGTAAACAAACCAATACAGGAAATAATCAGAAAAAGTGTTTGGTTCGGAACCGGAGTTGGGGTCGGGAAAGCAATCATAAAGTAGCCGATGGCCATCACGATAAGTCCGATCAGAATGGTTCCTTTGTAGTTTCTGGTGCGATCGGCAATTAATCCACCAACGAATGCGAGAATGTAAATGGAAAAATAGAAGATTGAATAAATCAATCCTGCATTTGTTCCGGATAATCCGAATTTTGCCTGTAAAAACAAAACCAGGATAGCCATCATGGTGTAGAATCCGAAGCGCTCTCCCATGTTCGCAAGTGCCGCAGCCAGCAGCCCCTTTGGATGATTTTTAAACATAAAAAAAGGTGTTAGTGAATATTAATGATACTGATCTGGATTTTCCCGTAGCAAAAATAACCAAATTTTGGTGCTATCCTAATATTCAGCAGAAATGAAGATGACTAGAACCGGTAGCGTAGCTGAAGTTTGATTTCCGATTTGTTGTTCCCGTCAATTTCATCCAGGCCTGACCCGATAACCTGTTTGTTGGAGTAATGTGTGATGGAATAGCGCACCCAAACGTCGAGGTTGCGGCCAAAGGAATACCGGCCCAGCACATAGAACCGGCTTCCTTTGTAATAATATGATGGAATTGAAAATGCATACAAAACATCGCTTTCATAGGCATACAGCCGTTCGTTGTACGAGTCGGTGTCAAAAATGGCATAGCGGCCGGTAAGTTGCCAGGGCTTTTCCGGATTTCTGTAAGCGACTTCCTGGTAGGCGAGAAAGCCGTGTCTGGTGCCGGAGCCTTCCATCTGGTACAGGATGGTTTCAACACGGGATTTGAGGACGAGTGCAGAGGTTGGTCTTACATTGATATTTATCCTGAAGTTCTGTCTGGATTCAACTTTCGGAAAAGTAGTGTATGTGTCTGCTTCTGAAGGATTTAATTGCTTTTTCTGGGCTCTGTACTGCAGCTGGATTTCGGTTCTGCGCGAAGGGGTATAGGTGAAGCGTGCCGAATATTCGCTGCCCCGGGATGGCGCATCCACCCGATATTTCAGCCAGGGGAAACTGAAGTGATCGGCATAGGCGGTGAGGCTCAGCCGCCGGTGGAGCTGGGCCAGCATCCCGATATAAAAGCCCTTTTCATTCGAGTTTTTGCTGTTTTCCCCGAAGGCATTGCTCATCAGGTTCTGGTAATCTTTGGAATAGTTCCGGTAGATGGCTGACAAGGCCAGCCTGGGATCAGGGTTGAAACTGGCTCCGGCGATCATGGCTTTGCCGCCATTGCCGCTGCCTGAAAACTCCCCGTAAAGGGTGAGTGACCGCAGGATAACGGCATAGTCAAAGCCAACATTGGTGAGTGCCTTACCGCTGAATTCAAACTTCCTGTATACGGCATCGTCTTTCTGCAGGTTGTTCTCAAGGGAGGTATGCAGAACGCTGGCTCCGAACCTGAACATCCGGATGCGTGTCTGCAGGTTACCACCATAATGCATTTGCCTGATGGCATCCTTTCCGGCCAGTTCGCCCGGTGTGCGGTGGTATCCGGTTTCAAGCAGGGAAGTGATGTAGAACTCTTCAGCTGAAAGCGAATCTGCAGCTTCAGAATTGGCATCTGCCTTTTTGCCCGAATAGAAAAGCGTTACATCGAGATTTCGAAGGGGTGAAAGGGTGGTTGCTACACCCCGCATGAAGAGATTTTCATTGGCGCCGGTGTTCGGTTTGAGAGCCGGAGCCATTCTCCTGCCCGGTATGCCGGAAGGTGATTTCCCGAAAGCCATGCTGCTCCAGAGGGTGAGCCCCTGACCGAATTGGACATGGTAATCACCGATGGCAATACTTTTTACAAACTTCTTACCAGTATAAAAGAAGTGAAGGCTGTAAAAATCGAATCCTTTTTTCAGGGTATCCGAATCGGGAAAGAGTGTTTCCCCGGGATCTTTTTCCATGGTGGCCCCGAAACGTATTGTATTGTAGAAGTTGTACCCGAGCCGCAGGTACAGCTTTTCCGGACCACCGAGGTACCTGGCATTGGGGTTGGTTGCAAGGGAAGAATCGTCGATGGGCTTATAACCTTTTTGCTCTTCGAGCACTTGCTGATAGCGGAGAATAATGCTCTTTTTGCCGTAGGTGGCAAGATTTTTCAGGCTGGGGTTCCTGGCAAAGGGGCTGAGTTTAAAGGTGATAAATGGTGACAAACCGGCAACCAGTGTTGAGTCAAATCCTTCAATCAGGTTGAGTTCGTAAAGGCTGGTGAGCTCCCCGAATTTCTGTATATAGTTGCTCAGATTGATGACCTGCAGATCGTTCAGCTGAAGCTGGTGAAGTTCCTGTTCGGAGGCAGTATTGATGTTGACCGGATTTTTGATGTATTGCAGCAGTTCTTCAACCAGGTCGCTGTAATCGGCTTCGGTATCGGTGCTACCCGATAGCTGTTCAATCTGATCTTCGAGCTGTGGAGGTATTCCCTGTTCGGTTTTTACAGGTTCCTGCGCCCGGAGACTGCTGAACAGAAGCAATGTCAGGGCCACAGGCAGCAAAATGCAGATGAAACGGTTCAGCATGGCTGTCAGAATTTATAAGATACTGAAACCTGGGGAGAATATCCCAGGATGTTGTGATAACTGCTGCTGAGGTCGAAGCAGAACTTCCCGGTATGGTAACCGAGTCCGAAAGTAAAGGCAGTTTGCCCGGTGGATACGCCGCCTCTGAGAAAAAGTTGTTTCCAGGCATTGTATTCAACCGCTGCATTCAGGAAAGCATCGGTATAGCTGGATTTCTGGGTTTCAGCCAGGAGTTTGATCTTTTCGGTGAGGTTGTAGGCGAGTCCGATTCTGAAAACAACGGGAGCCCTTTCGTCGTTGTATTCTGCGATTTTTGCGTTGGCCGGATTGTAAACATGGGCCCCCAGGGTGAGATCGGATGTCAGTGTGGCGAGCATTCCTGCTTCAAAGGTTACAAAGTTTCGGTTACCATAGCTTTCGTCGAGGTGGCACATGTTGTAATTCAGCTGCAGCCCGAAGGAAACCAATTGTCCGAAAGAGCGGGCAAAAGCCAGTCCGATTTTACTTTCATTAAAAGCTGAATAGCCGAAATGATTGAAGCTGATGCCGATGGTTCCGGGTTTAACGGGGAGAGCAATGGCGGCTGCTTTGTAACCCAGCTCTTTCAGCATAAAACGGTTTTCGTAATAGATTCCCGCACTTGCTGTGCTGAGTAAGGCCAAACCCGCCTGATTGTTGAATGCCGACCAGAGGTCATCGAGGGCGACTGATGAGTGCGCAAGGGCTGCTGAACGTGCACCGGCCGGCCTGTTATCACCCCCGGCATGGATGTGGACAGATATGAATAATAGCAGCGCTGCTGGCAATGCAGATAATGGTTTATTCATGGCTGATAACTATGAACTATGGATATAGAATTAACTAACTGCAATCATAATCATCGTAAATTTAAACTATTTGGCAATATCCCGGTTAACACTTTATAAAATTTAAATCCATTTCCGGATTGATTATTTTTGACAACAAAATTCACCAGAGGCAATGAAAGATATTTTACAGTTTCTAACCGACCTGAAAGAAAACAATCACCGCGAATGGTTTGATGCAAACAGGGACAGGTACCTGAAAGCAAAAGTTCAGTTTGAAAAGTTTGTGACCGGTCTTACCGGCGAGTTGGCCCTGATCGATACAAGCATCGGGTTGCCGGATGCGAAGAACTGTGTTTTCAGAATTTTCAGGGATGTGCGGTTCTCAAAAGATAAACAACCCTACAAAACCAATTTTGGCGCTTTTATTGCCAATGGCGGGCGTAAAAGCCCCAAAGCGGGTTACTACATTCATATTGAACCAGGCGAATCCATGGCTGGTGGTGGTATTTATATGCCTGAAGCGGAGGTGCTGAAGAAAGTCAGAAACGAAATATACTTCGGATCTAAAGATTTCAGAAACCTGATAGAAGAAGACAATTTCAGGAATACTTTTGGTACACTTTCGGATTTTGACAAGCTGAAAAGGCCTCCGAAGGATTATGATGCCGGATTTCCTGACATTGATCTGCTGATGTACAAAAGCTATGCTGTGATGCATGGGTTTAGTGATCAGGAGGTTACATCAGATGGTTTCCATAAGGCTGCCCTGTCGGTTTTTTCATCCATGATTGAATTTAACCGGTTCCTCAACAAGGCCTTTGACAACTGATATCAGTCTGTTTTGCAAAAAAAAACAAACCGGAATTGAGTTTCTCAGGTTCAATTCCGGGTTGAATATTTGCATGACTTAATGTGAGTTAAAATTAGGGAGTGTATTCCAGTTGTCAAATACTTATTAAAATTTTTAAGCAAAATTTAATAAGTCTCAGCAGGAGCAGGTTACCGGGAAGGCGGTGGTTTTTGAATTCTTTAGCTTCCGTTAATTTCTGATGGTTGTATGGGAGTGTTGCAGTATAGGTGAAGACCATTCTCCTGAGTTGAATTTCAGATCAAGAATTGATGCAGAAACCAGAAACAGATACAGTGCTGAAGAAGCCAGCCGGCAAGGTTGTAAGATTGCTGCTGCTGACCGCAGGCTTGCTCTCTGCCATCACCGGCTTTGCCGGGATTTTTGTTCCGCTGCTTCCCACCACCCCGTTTCTGCTGCTTGCTTCCTGGTGTTTTGTGCGGTCATCTGACCGGATGAACAGGCTGTTGCTCGGCAACAAATATCTTGGTCCTTACATTGCCAATTACCGCATGCGTCGGGGTATCACCCGGCGCAATAAGATTTATAGCTTAGGGTTTCTGTACCTCACCATTTCGGTTTCAGTGATTTTCGGGCCCGATTACTGGTGGCTGAAAGCCGGTCTGCTGCTGCTGGCAGTTGTAATTACCATCCACATTCTGAGGTTTAAAACCCTGAAAAGCTGACTTCCCCGGGAATACCGGTATCGGCTTCCTGAAAAAGAATAGGCCCCGATGTACTGTTGGGTACTCAGGGCCATCAAGGTTTCTCTGCATCAGTTTTCCAGCAAACCCCTGCGTTTGAGCAATGGGGTGATGTCCGGTTCTGAACCCCTGAACTTTATATACAGCTGCATGGGGTCTTCTGTTCCGCCGCGCGATAGTATGTTTTCCCTGAACGAAAGGGCGGTTTTACTGTCGAAGAGCCCGTTTTCGCGGAATGCTTCAAAGGCATCGGCATCGAGAATGGCTGCCCAGATATAGCTGTAGTAGCCCGAGGAGTACCCCCCGCTGAAGATGTGGTTGAAATAGGTTGACCGGTAGCGGCTGGTGATTTCAGGGATCAGGCCCAGTTTACCAAGGGTTGTTTGTTCGAATTCTCCTACATTGATGACTGACCCTTCAGAAAGGTTGTGGTAGCCCATGTCGAGTACCGCGGCTGCAAGGTATTCCACCGTCTCGAATCCCTGGTTGAAATAGCTGCTTTTCTGCAGCTTTTCAATCAGTTGCTGCGGAATAACTTCTCCCGTGAGGTAATGTCTGGCATACAGTTTCAGTACCTCTGGTTCTGAAGCCCAGTTTTCCATGATCTGGGAAGGGAGTTCTACAAAGTCTCTGGGTACGGAGGTGCCGGTTAAACTGTAGTAGGTGGATGATGAAAGCAGGCCGTGAAGCGCATGGCCGAACTCATGAAACAGCGTATTGGTTTCATCAAAGGTGAGCAACGAAGGCTGGGTTGAGGTCGGTTTGGAAAAGTTACAGACATTGACGATTACGGGGCTGATGTTGCGTCCGTTTTCACGGTACTGCTTGCGGAAGCTGTTCATCCAGGCACCACCGCGCTTGCTTTCACGGGGATGAAAATCCATAAATAGAATTCCGATATGCTGACCGCTGGCTTCTTTGACTTCATAAGCTATCACATCGTTGTGGTATACCGGAATATCCTTTCGTTCGGTAAAGGTGATCCCATAGAGTTTTCCGGCGACCGCAAAAACACCCTGTTTTACATTTTCAAGGGCAAAGTATGGTTTGAGCAGTTCATCGTTCAGGTCATATTTCTCTTTACGCAGCTTTTCGGCATAATAGCGCCAGTCCCATGGCTGAAGTCTGAATCCGCCACCATCGCGATCTATGATGGCCTGCAGTTCAGCTGCTTCGGAAACAGCCCGGTTTAGGGCAGGTTTCCACAGCTGGATGAGAAGTTTTTCAACGTT